>JAYVVO010000413.1:0-3669 GCA_043786955.1 Saprospiraceae bacterium | reverse complement strand
TTTCAATAACTGTAAATGAATTAAAAAGAATAATTACAGAATGTAGGATTAAAGAAATAAGAGCATTAGCAGCGAAATCGGGTTGATTAACTTTGTTTCTAAAAAAATACGACAGCAGGTGGATTTTCTTTTGCGTACTTAAAAATTAATTCACCGTAGTCACTATCGAAAGTGAGTATAATCAAATTCAAATCTAAGGCAATTTGTATTACTTCTGGATCACTAATGCCTTAATGATTTTCCTGAATACTTTTTACATAAATGCCATTTTCTCTCAAAATAATTGTACTGAGTCTGGGAAAATTCTCGTTGGCTAAAAACATATTTAAGCAGAAATTGGGAAGTATAATTCTTGCTGAATACAAACTTTAAGATAAGAGAAAATAGCTCGAAGTGATTCACTTGAAATTGTTGAATAATAATCGAGAATTTGTTTCTCTGTCCAACCAAATGATAGAAGTTCCAAAATAAGTTCAATTTATATACGCGTACCTTTAATTGTAGGTTCACCAAGTAAAATTTTGTTGTCTGAAACGATGTAATCTTGCCAATTCATTTAGAATCTTTTAAATTTTTAGTACTTGAATTCAAACAAAGACTTTAAAACTTTACAAAGTTAAGAATAATAATTCGATAGAACTATTTAGATTATAGTTTACGCAAAATAATAACAATGTGTTTATCCTTTGCTAATTGCGACGCGTCAGATTTTTTACTGAGAATATATTTTTTACCTTCAAACGGATCTGAGTTTTTTTCTTGCAATTCACAATCACTTTTGCGATAAGTAATAATATATTCCTTGAACAAACAGAGCACATTTGTTCAAGGAATTTTGCAAAAAATATCAACTTCTCGGATTATTTTCTTGAAAATAGAAAAGTGTGTGGGGTTAATTAGGTATTAGGTATTTCAAATTCGAAAAAGTGAAGAATATTATTAACCCCAAAAATTGGATTTAGTTCAGAATAAAATGTATTTTTGTTCAGTTAAATGCACGGTATCATGAAAAATTTACTTTTACTTCTCCTTTTGCCTCTACAACTCAGTTCACAGAGCAATGGATTTGCAAATTTTAAAAAATATCCTTTCCCAAGCGAATTGTGTGCGGCGGCAAAAGGTGAAAAAATAGCGTGGGCTTTCGATGAGCAAGGTAAGCGCAATGTATATGTGGCAGAAGGTCCGAATTATGTGCCGCGTAAACTTACTAATTTCACCAAAGATGATGGACAAGAAATTTCCAGTCTAAAAATTACGGATGACGGCGCTTCTGTTGTGTTTGTGCGCGGTGGTGAACACGGCGGTAATTGGGAAACAGGTTTACCAATTAATCCTGCGCACGATGCACAAGCTTTTAAAGTGCAAGTGGCGCGAATTGCTTTTGGGGGTGGCGAAACAAAATATATTTCCGAAGGCGATTACCCAAGTGTTTCGCCCGACGGAAAAAAAGTAGCTTTTTTAAAATCAGGTCAAGTTTGGATATCAAGTATAGATAGTTTTGGTGTTGCAAAAAATTTATTTGCCACACGTGGCAATGTGCATTCACTCGAATGGAATAATGATGGAACAGCGCTCCTGTTTGTTTCGTCGCGAGGAGATCACGCTTTGGTTGGTATTTTTAATTTAGAAAATAAAAAGACAAAGTGGATTGCACCATCATTCAATCACGATAGTTCGCCGCATTGGTCAATAGACAATAAGAAAATTGTTTTTGTTCGCCGACCTGGAACAGGCGGTACACCCGATTCGATGCTCGTTAATCGGCATCAACCTTGGCAAATTTTTGTTGCTGATATTGCGACCAATAAAGCCAACGCGATTTATACTGCACCAAAAACTTTGCGTGGCTCCGTTCCGACAACACATGGTGGCGTAAATTTACATTGGGCTGCTGGCGATAAAATCGTTTTTCTAAGTTATCAAGATGGTCAACCACATTTGTATTCTATTCCTGCCAGTTTAGAGGCGCAAAATTTTACGCCTCTACTTCTCACACCCGGCGAATTTATGTGCGAACACATAAGTCTGAGCAACGACAAAAAATTCTTAACTTTTAGTGCCAACACTGGTAGCAACGCACTCGATATTGAACGTCGTCACGCTTGCATCGTTAGCGTTGATAAAGCTGATATGCGCGTTTTGACGAACGGTAATGGTTTAGAGTGGACACCCGTTTTATTAAATAATAGTCAAACGGTAGCGTTTATTGCTGCAACGCCAACGCAATCGCCTTTGATAGCTATTAAAAATTTGGCAGCGAACGCAAAGGCAGAAAATTCTTCATCTATAAAATTTCTCGGTGCAGATTTAATACCTACAGAATTTAAACAACAAAAACTAATAACGCCAAAGCAAGTTATTTTTAAATCGGCGGATGGTTTTACTATTCATGGACAATTATTTTTACCCGAAGATGGTGTATCCAAAAAACCTGCGATTGTTTATGTTCATGGCGGTCCGCCACGACAAATGCTTTTGGGTTGGCATTACTCCGATTATTATTCGAATGCTTACGCTTCGAATCAGTATTTAGCGAGTTTGGGTTTTGTGGTGCTTTCTGTCAATTATCGTTTAGGCATTGGTTACGGTTACGAGTTTCACAATCCTGAAAAAGGTGGCGCGACGGGTGGATCGGAATATGCCGACGTGAAAGCCGCGGGTGAATGGTTACAAAAACAAAACTATGTAGATGCGCAAAAAATCGGAATTTACGGTGGTTCGTACGGTGGTTACTTAACAGCAATGGCTTTGGCGCGCGATTCTAAACTTTTTGCTGCGGGTGTTGATATTCATGGCGTGCACGATTGGGGAATTGCCGAATCTATTATGTCAGAGTTTGATGGTAAAACTGAAAAAGCACCCGATTATGAAAAAGCCATTCAAATTGCCAGAACGTCTTCTCCGATTTCAGACATTAAAACATGGACATCGCCTGTACTTATTATTCATGCCGATGACGATAGAAATGTGCGATTTAATCAGAGTACCGATTTAATCAATCGGTTAGAAAAACAAGGCGTAAATTATGAAACGCTTATGATTGTTGACGACACACACCATTGGTTTGTTTGGGAAAATGCAGTTACCGTTTACGGTGCAGTCGCCGATTATTTTGTGAAGAAATTTATGAAATAACAACTCCGATATTCCGACATAATCCATTAAAAAACCAAGCTGAACTTTTTTTCGTAAATATTTGTTATAACTACCAAAAATATAAAACTTAGTTCTAAAAATGTTTGGCGTTAAATTTTAGTTAAACACTTGTTATTAATCAAATACTTAGCTCCTTCAAACGTTATTAGAATTATTAAATTAAATAAGCTAAGCCATGAAGAATATCTTTTCATTTGTAGGGGCGGGATTGATTGGCGGTTTAATGGTTGTAGGTGCAACACAACTCTTAAATTCAAAAATAAACGTATCGCCGCGTTCTAATTCACAATTTGTTTCACAAAATACGCCTATTGCAGCGGGCGCGATGGATTTATCGCAAGCAGCAGCGAGTGCTTCACCTTCCGTTGTTTTCATTGAAGCCGCTGAATCGGAAGCAAGCGCACAGCGCAACAGACAGGATGATCCTTTCACGCAATTTTTTGGTTTTCAACAACCAGCAAAGCGCGGAACAGGTTCGGGCGTAATTTTAAGTTCAGACGGCTATATTGTTAC
>JAYVVO010000412.1:0-10203 GCA_043786955.1 Saprospiraceae bacterium | reverse complement strand
AGAACTGTTTCAGTGATTTCAACATTAAACCTTGAAGCAAAAATCTCATTATATTCTAAAAGTATCTCTGTTGAAGCACACAACTCAAAATCTGAATTAACCAAGCATTTATAAATCTAATTTAAATGAGATTTAGAAGAAACTGATGGTAAAAGTATGTTTGTATCGAACATAATTTTCGTAAAAGAAAAAATTAGATATATTTAGTTGTGTTGTTTTCAAGCGAAAACTTGGCGAGATCTTCCTCTGACCAACCTTTCTTTTCTACAAACCCATTCATTAATTTAGACGCCTTCTCTGCACAGTAATTTACTATGAGCATTTTAATAGCGCGCAAATCTTCTTCAGAAGTTTTTTTTGCCAATAGGCGAAGAATCTCTAATTGCAATTCGGTGAGAGGTGATTGAAGGACTTCTACCATGATTCTAATTTTAAACAAAGATAAAAGTTTTTCGCAATTTTTTATAAAAGTTTATTCCCTGAAATTAATTAAATCAGATAGTTAACAATGCGTGTAAAAAACGCGTTTTTTTTTGCGCCCGTTTTAACTTACTTTTGCAAATTACTATTGTAAATCTATGGCTTTAACTATTTCATTGCTCAACCACAAAGGTGGTGTCGGAAAAACAACAAGTGCGGTTAATATCGGTGCAGGTTTAGCGCAATTAGGAAAACGCGTCCTCCTCGTTGATTTAGATCCGCAGGCGAATTTAACGCTATCGTTTGGTGTGCCGCGCCAAAAAAGCACTATTTATGAAGTGATGCGTGGCGAATTAGAACTCGCGCCATACAAGATAAAAGAAAATTTAGACATCATAATCTCTACTTTGGATTTAAGTGGCATTGAGATGGAACTCAGCAACGAAGCAGGTCGAGAATATATTTTGCGTGAAATTTTCGATACTGTCTCCGACAATTACGATTTTATCGTCCTCGATTGTCCGCCGAGTTTAGGTTTACTCACGCTCAACGCGCTAACTTGTAGCGATTACGTTATCATTCCGTTGCAAACAGAGTTTTTAGCTTTGCAAGGTTTAGCGAAAATTAAACAAGTCATTGATAAAGTGCAGTTTAGACTGAATAAAGGTTTGACGATTGCAGGTGTTGTTGCAACTATGTATGATGCGCGCAAAGTTTTAAGTCGCGATGTGGTAGAAACGATTCATAAATATTTTGGTGAAAAAGTTTTTAAAACGTACATTCGCGATAATGTTGCATTGGCAGAAGCACCCGCGCAGCACAAAGATATATTTTCTTACAATCCTAAAAGTTCGGGTGCGGAAGATTATTTAGCTTTGTGTAAAGAGTTTTTAGTGCGCGTGGAAAAAGTACCCGCATAATTTGTAGTTGCTCGTTGTTCGTTGCTCGTTCAAAAGTATTCTGCGACTAACAAACAACTGTGAGCAATTTAAAGGTGTGTTGATTGATCGTTTACGTGTACTATTCGACGAACAACTAACAACCAATAACTAACAACTAAATTTACATGCTTTGGCTAAAAAGAATTTTTCGGCGGATATGAATAATTACTTTCTCAAATCGAATGAGGAAGTAAAACAAGTTGATGCCACCGAGCAAATAGTTACGCGTGGTTCAGCAGCTACTGCTGTTGCAACTGCACCGCTACTCAGAAAAACACACAATAAAACTTTTACCAGCGATTTAGATTCCCTTTTCAAAGATGCTTTCACAGAAGCAGTTGAAGAAAAAATTGAAACACTCAAACGCAAATCAGGTTTTGATGCACCGAGTATTTTTCAAGATTCAGAATCTACTCCGAGTCGTCTTTCTGGTTTAGATGCGCTCATTCGCAGTACCGTTAATGCGTCGCTTGCTGAATTACACCACCAATCTATCAAACGTTTGACAATCATTGTAGAAAATCAAAAAGCAGAAAAATTAAAATCCATTGCAAAATTAGAAAAATCTTTCGTGAAAGATTTATTGAGTTCCGTCGTCAACGAATATATTGATAAGTACGAAGCACAATTTGGTAAGTCGTTGTAATTTTATTTTGACCTAAAAATATTTTTCGCGCTTTGCAAAAAATACATTCAGAGTGGATGATTTAACGGATTTTCGCAGATATTATAATCAAACAATTCAGCCTCAACTGTTGCGACTTGAAGCAGTGCGCAAACGAATAGAATTTTATATTTTGATAAGTTTTGTTTTCGTTCTTTCTGCATTAGTTACGATTATATTTTTTCATTCCGTTTTACCCACCTTACTACTTTCTGCTGTTTGTGTTGGTCTTTTAATTTTTGCCTACCGCGAATTTCAAGTCTATCGCGCCGACTTCAAACCTAAAATTGTAAATTTAGTTTTAGATTATATTGATAATGATGTAAATTTCTCTATCCCCATGACGTATTACGCCGACGCGTCTATTTCACCTGAAGTTTTTGATAATTCTAAAATTTTTCAACACTTCGACGAAGATTATATCGGTGAAGATTATATTTCTGGTGATTCTGGTGAACTGTATTTTGAAATGAGCGAACTCACTGTCCATGAAATGTCGCCTGTGCGAAACAGATTGGATAAAGTTTTTAATGGCGTTTTTTTACACGCACTTTATACGCGTCCGATTCAAGAAAAAGGCGGTGAAATTTTAATTATTCCAAAAGAACATAAACAATATGCCTCACGCAGCATTAAACTATTTGCGCGCAATGGGGCGAAGCAAATGAATTTAAAATTTCCGCCTTTCAACGATAGATTTTTTGTTTTTGCAAATAAATACGCTAACGTTAAAAATATTTTGAACGAAGATATGCAGCGCGCTATTCATAATTACAGCGAACTTGAAAGTAAAGAATTGTATCTGTCATTTATCGAAAACGATATTTATATTGCCGTCAGCCAAGAGCACGATATGTTTGAGCCTAATTTATGGCGCAATAATGCCAACTTTAAACTCGTTAAAATGTTCTATACAGATATTATTGCGTTACTCAGTATTTTACGTGACATAGATGCGAATAATTAAAAGTATCGTTCTAAAAAATTATCGTCAGAAAATAAATTAAAAATTATTATGTCCAAGAAAAATTTTCAAAAGGCTATCACTGCTGTAATGTCTTTATTTATTTTAGGCGTTGCAAACGCACAAACAAAACCCGAAACACCTAAAAGCGTTTTGTGGGAAGTTTCTGGAAAAGATATTAAAACGTCCTATATTTTCGGAACGATGCACTTAATGCCTAAAGACGATTTTTTAATTGATGCACCGACAAAAAAATCGTTCGATGCTGCGGAGCAAGCAGTTTTTGAAATTGATATGAAAGATATGGAAAACCCAATGGCATTGATGGGTATGATGGGAAAAATGATGATGCCGGGCGACACAACCATCAAAGATTTAATTTCCGATGAAGATTATAAACTCCTTAAATCTAAATTTGACGCGAGTGGTTTTCCGTTAGAGATGATGCAAAATATGAAACCGATGTTTCTTTCAATGCTCACAGATGGCGATGCTATGAAAGGTTTGTCTGGAACGCCTGGTGGAGATGATGAGAAAAATAAAACGATGAGTTATGAACTCGAATTTAGTAAATTAGCCAAAACGGTAAATAAACCGACGGCTGGATTAGAAACTATGGATTTTCAAATGGGTTTATTTGATTCAATTCCACTCAAAGTGCAAGCTGATATGTTGGTGGATGGTTTAAAAAATAAAAACGACGGCAAGGACGAAATGAAAGACATGGTTAAGATTTATTTAAATAAGGATATCGAAAAAATGAGTGGGTTGATTAGTCAAGATAAATCGAGCAAAAACTCGATGGCGTCGTTTGAAGCGATGTTCTTAAACAACCGCAACGCTAATTGGATTTCTAAAATAGAAAAACTCATGCGCGATAAATCGAGTTTTATTGCAGTAGGTGCAGCGCACTTAGGTGGTGTAAAGGGTGTTTTGAATTTATTAAAGCTCAAAGGTTACACCATTAAACCATTACAAGTAAAGGCTTAGAATTTATTTTTTGACATAATGTCGCACAAAAGCAAATTATTTTGACAACTTGTCTGAATAATTTGCTTTTTTTATGTGCTTTCGTCTTTAAATCGTCTCGGAACACAATTTGATACTATGGAAGTGTATCGCTTTTTAAAACGGCGAGATTAATTTAACAATAAAACTTTTAAGAATTATGACACACCTAAAATTTAGTCCATTTAGTTCCGCAGCACATTTTAACCGTTTCGGAAATTTAGAGCAAGCGTTAGATCAAGTTGTTAATCGCGGCGTAAATTCATTTTTCAGCGACGAAGTTAAGAATTGGTTGACGGCGCCATCTGTAAACATTTTAGAGTCGAAAGAAAACTTTAGAATTGATGTTGCAGCGCCAGGTTTGACTAAAGAAGATTTTAAAATTGATGTAACGCAAAATGTGTTAACCATTTTTGCTGAAAAGAAAGTTGAAACGCCCGCTTCACCTAAAACAGAAATTAAAACTACGCCCGATCAAAAATATGTTCGTCGCGAGTTTGGTTATTCAGCTTTTAAACGTTCATTTAATTTGCCAGAAAATGTTGATGTTGCTAACATTTCAGCGCAATATAATAATGGTGTTTTAGAAGTTTCAGTTCCGAAAATTGAACCGAAAATTGTAAAGCACGAAATTGTAATTAAGTAATTTTAGTTTTGGTTAGAAAGTTGATTTAACCTGTTAGACTGCAAAGTCTAACAGGTTTTTATTTTTTTGCCAAATATTGAAGTACCAATTGATGATGATGCTGAACGTGATATTTCGTAAAGTATAAAATTTCGCGCAAAGTTAAAACGCCGAGTAACGGATGTGGAACGGTAAATTCATAAAGTTCTTCTTCAGAATAACTATCTACATTAGAATTTAAAAGTTTTACAATTTCGTGTAGTTTCTCAATGTGTGTTTCCCTTTGAAGATATTCAACACTATCGGGTAAAAATCTGCCGCTCGCTTTCCCGCCGTTTTTTAAAGCAGCGTGATATTTTTCAACTAATTCTTCGTAGCTGCTTGAAGCGCGATTACTTTTTCCAAAAACAAAATTTGGCGAACTCTTCGGAATTGAAAACGCTTGCGCTAAAGGTGAAACTGCCCGAACAATGTGATCGAGTTGTTGTCCTGCTGACCATTTATCTGTTTTTGTAAATAAAAATTCTGATTCTGTTAAACCTAAAATTCGATTAGTAAACAACTTGTGCTGTACTGTAAGCGAATTAATTATTTCTTTTTTAGTCATTAGTTTTATTTTAGAAGTAAAACTACGATGCCGTTTTATAATTTTAATTGCGTTAGCCTTAAATTTGTAAAAATGTTAGACTCATGCAAGAAATGCTCGTCGGTCTCAACCAAATTCTACCTAAAGTGCGCATTTTATCGCGCGCCATTGATCGCTATGCTTTTGCGAGCGACGCCAGTCATTTCTATTTAGTGCCGAAAGTTGTAGTGCAACCGATTGATATTTTAGAAGTGCAAAATCTCATGCTTTTTGCGGCTGCCAATAATCTCTCGCTCACTTTTCGTGCCGGTGGAACAAGTCTTTCCGGTCAATCCGTTACAGATTCCATTTTAGTTGATTTAAGTCGTTTTTGGAAAAAAATTAGTGTTGAAAATAATGGTGAACTCGTGCGCGTTCAACCTGCGGTCATTGGTGCTCACGTCAATCGCGCTTTGAAAGGTTATGGAAAAAAAATAGGACCCGATCCAGCGAGTATCACAGCAGCCATGATGGGTGGGATTTTATCAAATAATTCTTCCGGGATGTGTTGTGGAGTGAAAGATAACGCATATCACACAATTAAATATCTCACTTTTATTTTGCCAAATGGGCACGTATATAATACACAAAACGCACTTGATTATAAAAGATTTGAAATAGACGATGCGGCTTTGCATAACGGTTTAACAGCGTTACGTCAACAAATTCTAAATCAAACGAAGCTTTCAGAAAGAATTAAAAAAAAATACCTCCAAAAAAATACGACTGGCTATAGCTTAAACGCTTTTTTAGATTTTGAACATCCGCTCGATATTTTCGCGCACCTACTCATTGGTGCTGAAGGAACGCTTGCGTTTATTGCCGACGCTGTTTTGCAAACCATTCCTGATTTTGCACACAAAAAAACGGGAATGCTTTATTTTGAAACAATTGATTCCGCTTGTTCGACTATAGAAAAATTGGTACAGCTCGATGCCAAAGCGATTGAATTTATGGATCGTGCAGCATTATGCTCGGTTGAAAATGAAAAAGGAATTCCTAAATTTGTCAAAGCACTTCCTAAAACTGCATGCGCATTACTCGTCGAGTTTCAAAGTGATTCAATCGAAAGTTTAGAATTAATTTGGCGCGAGGCTGAAAAAAGTATAGATGCTTTCCAACTTTTGCATCCTGCAATTTTTACCGAAATTTATGAAGAGCAAGCACAACTTTGGAAAATTAGAAAAGGAATGTATCCGTCGGTGGCAAGTATTCGCGCTTCTGGTACGTCTGTGATGTTGGAAGATTTAACTTTTCCTGTTGCGCGACTGAATGAAGCAATTGCCGATGTGCAAAATTTATTTTTAGAATTTAATTATCCCGATGGTATAATTTTTGGTCATGCGAAGGATGGAAATTTACATTTTTGTATCGTACAAAGTTTTGAAACTGAAAAAGAAGTAAATAGATTTAAGCGATTTAATGACGCGCTGTTTAATTTAGTTCTGAAAAAATATGACGGAGCATTAAAAGCAGAGCATGGAACAGGTCGCGCAGTTGCGCCCTTTGTTGAAGCAGAGTGGGGGAGTGAAGCATTTGAAATTATGTGCGCGCTAAAAAAAATTACTGATCCTGCTAGTGTTTTGAATCATGGTGTAATCATTAACACAAATGCTGATGCGTACGTAAAGAATTTAAAAGTCATGCCGCTCGTTTCGGATATTGTAGATAAATGCGTCGAATGTGGTTATTGCGAAAACCGCTGCCCGAGTCGCGATTTTACCGTTACACCGCGCCAGCGTATCGTTATTAAACGTGCACTTGAACGACTCAAAAAAGAAAATAATTTTGCTGTCATAGAAGAGATCGAAAAAGATTTTTCATTTTCTGTTCTCGACACTTGCGCTGTTGATGGTATGTGCGCTACAGATTGCCCTGTGGTGATTAACACAGGTGAACTTGTGAAGGCGTTGCGCAAAAAAAATCATTCCCAAACAGCAAATGCTTTAGCTTTACTTGTTGCTAAAAATTTTGGTGCTGTCAATAATTCGGTCCGCTTTGCAATTGCGTCAGGCAGTTTTGTCAATCGCATTTTTGGAAAAAATACCCTCACTAATATTACATCTATTCTAAAAAAAGGTATTTCAAGTTTTCCCATTTGGTTTCCAAATATGCAAAATATTTCTTCAATTGGTAATAAGGAACAAGTATTCCCTGTTCCCCATTCCCTATTCCCTATTAGGGTTGTTTACTTTTTCACCTGTATTAACCGTTGGATGGGTGGCGATACGTACGCAAAATTTGAAGCCGTTTGTAAAAAAGCAAATATTGAATTTATCATTCCAGAAAAATTAAACAATGTTTGTTGTGGTCAATTATTTTCATCAAAAGGGTTTTCAGATGCTTTCGATTATAACGCAGAGCGGATCGTAAATAATTTATGGCGAACTACTGAAGAAGGAAAATCTCCCATTGTGGTTGATGTAACGAGTTGTACGCAAACATTTAAAAATATGGGCGTACATTTATCGGGTGAGCTTGCAGCGAAATGGAACGCAATGAAGTTTTACGATTCGATAGACTTTAGTAATGAAATCATTTTTGAAAGATTACCAATTATTAAAAAGCAATCGCGCATTGTTTTGCATCCGGTGTGCAGCGTTTCAAAATTAAATTTAATGTCGCAACTTAAATCGCTGGCTTCAAAATGTGCAGATGAAGTTATCATTCCTGAAAATGCAGGATGTTGTGGTATGGCGGGAGACCGCGGCTTTTTTCATCCAGAACTCACGCGTGCCGCTTGTAAAAACGAAGCAGCGGAAGTCAAAGATTTAGATGCAAATTATTACTCCTCAGCGCGAACGTGCGAAATGGCTTTAACCGATGCTGTCGGTAAAAATTATCAATCGCTTTGGCATTTATTGGATGCGGTGAGTCAATAAATGATGTCGTACAGAGCGGTTCACTCAACTCCACATAATTTGCTTTATTTTTAGTGTGTCGTGTAAGTAACTCTAAAACGTTTTGACAATGGGTTGCGGTTTCTCTAAAACTCAAAATAAACATTCCTAGTTCCGAATTTTTCGTTCACGCTCAATTCGTTTTTCCTGACGTTCAACAAATTTATTTTTGGTGACATTGCTAATAAGAATTGGTTGGGTATTTCTAATTTGAAATATGCTCCGCAAGCTAAAATTAATTTGAGTTTTGATAAAGCCGTGCTTTCCGTTTCAACAGGTGAGCCTGATAATGTTCAAAGTTTTGATTGGTATCTGAACGGGAATTTTTGCAAACCACGACATCGAGTCAATTCACACCCATACAAACGGGGTTATATTTTTGTCGAGCTACGATAAAAATATAACGATTAGTAACTTGCCGAACAAAAATTTAATTATGCAAAGCTATGAATATTCTGTTACTTAAACAATTGTAAGTAATCCTGATAACGGTGTGAGTTCCGCTAACTACAAACAACCTAATTCGAGTTTTAATTTTAGTATTGTTCCGAATCCTGCACATGATAATGTGAGCATAATTTATCGTTCCACTACAGATGGAACACTACGCATGTACGACATGTTGGGTGAGAAAAACTAAAGCAAACCATAAAACCTGGCGAAACTGATTTAAATGTGTCCGATTATACTTCGGGTATTTACATAGTGCAAATAGTTTCGGGTTATAAAAAAACGAATCAAATGTTCGTAAAGCAATAAATTATAAACAATGCGCTTTGAGTAATTTCGTTATGACGTTTCGTAATAAAAAGCTCAAAGCGAATGGTTGAAGGATTTACTATTGATAATCAAACGCGGTGCAAACATTATCATTCAGATTTGGATGTTATTGCTATTAAATTTAAGTGCTGCAATATTTATTATTCTTGTTTTTCGTGCCATGAAGAACTGGCGACACACCCACACGAAATTTGGAACCGCGAAGAGTTTGATTCGCTTGCAATTTTGTGCGGAGTTTGCAAACACGAACTGACGATTAATCAATATTTAAATTGCGAAGCGCAATGCCCGAATTGTTCAGCGCATTTTAATCCGAAATGTAGTAATCATTATCATTTGTATTTTGCCCTATGAAATTGAATCCACGCGAATACACAGAAAAAGAACTGCTTGTTAAATTGGCGAGTTTCTGCGCGTATCAAGAACGCAGCACGTTTGAAGTGCAACAAAAATTAAAAGAATTAGGTGCAACATCGGAAGTCTCAAAACAAATTATTTCTGAGCTCAAAGCGTTAAATTATTTAGACGAAGCGCGATTTGTAATGAGTTTTGCGCGCGGTAAACACCGATTAAAAAATTGGGGAAAATTGCGTATTCAAAACGAGTTGCAATTTAAACACCGCATTCCATCGCATTTAATTGATCCAGCTTTGGTTGCTCTGGATGAAAACAATGAGTATCGCGAAACACTATTAAAATTGACGCAAACTAAGTTTGAAAAGTTAGAAGGCACTGAACACCGATTTGAAAAAACTGTGAGTTATTTACATGCCAAAGGTTACGAACTCAATGAAGTTGTTAGCGTTGTTTCTGCTTTGGATAAATTTTCAAAAAATTCTAATTAGAAAGTATAACGGGCATCACCAACATCAAAATATCTTCGCCTTCAACTGGATTTACTTGACGTAAAATGCCTGCGCGCGATGGCGTAGAAAGTTCTAAATAAATTTCGTCGCCTTCCATCACGTTCAGCATCTCAACTAAAAACTTAGCATTGAAACCGATTATCATCGCTTCACCTTCGTAAATGCAATTCATCTGCTCGGTAGCTTCGTTAGAAAAATCGAGATCTTGCGCAGAAATAGTTAAACTTTTTTCTGAAAGATTTAAGACGACTTGGTTCGTTGATTTGTTGGCGTAAATAGCGATGCGGCGCAGAGAGTTTAAAAATTCTTGTCGCGAAATCGTCAATCGGCGCGTGCTTTCAACAGGAATCACGGCGTTATAATCAGGGTAACGCGCATCAACCAATCGGCAAATGAGGCGCGTATCTTTA
>JAYVVO010000411.1:0-3686 GCA_043786955.1 Saprospiraceae bacterium | reverse complement strand
CGTCAGTACATTTCCATTTATCAGAACTGCCTTCACGCTCCATATCGAGCCAATAATTATTTGTTCCACAAATACCTCTAACGTACTCTTTCTCCTTATACTCTTTCGGGCAAGCTAAATATCCACCAGCCTTTTTAGCATCTTCTTTACCTTTATAATAAGATTCCTCTCCGCCATTAAGTCTGTAATAAAAATTATTACCATAACGTCCAATAAAAGTAAAGCCATAAGGCGTTGGTGGTTGAGGGCAATTATTAATAACAGTTACTGTAAACGAACAAGTCGCTTTATTTCCTTTTGCATCGGTTGCAGTATAAGTTACTATCGTTGTACCAACACTAAAACATGAACCGTTTGAGCCACCTGCTGTTTGTATAACAGTTGGTATTGAACAATTATCAGTTGCCGTTGGTGCAGTCCATGATGCGATTGCACAATAGCTTGTTGTTGTTAAACTTATATTACTTGGGCAGTTTGCAAAAACGGGTGGTATTATATCATTGTCACATAGATTAACTGTTTTAGTAACCGTTACTGAAACAGTTGTTGTGTTCGAGGTGCCGTTAGAAGCAACAATTTTATAAGTAAACACATCCGTGCCACTGAAACCTGGGTTTGGAGTGTAAACGAATTGTCCGTTTACTATTTGCACTGTTCCATAGCTTGGATTTGAAACCAATGTCAATACTGCACCAGTTCCACCATTTAAAATGTCATTGTTCAACGAAGCAATCGTAACAGGTGTATTTTGTGGTGTTGAAGCCACGTCAGGATTAGCGATTGGTGGACTTGAGCCGCCACCACAACTTGTTGGTGTACCGCTCAAACGAATGCAAATATCAGCTTGACCAATAACTGGATTTCCTGGATAAGAATTTATTAATAACCAACCATTCGATGGTTGACTAATAATTTGGTATTCAAACCAACCCGTTAATCCTAAATTAGTTTGCTCAGAACATTGATTAGCTGCACCGATACCATATTGTGAAGGCATCATGTGTTGCGATAGAGTCAGTTTTGCGCCTTCACACATTGTGCCACTAACGCCTGTTAATGAACCGGATGACAGTGTGTAATACTGCCATGCACTTGTTGCTATTACTGGGCATAAATTGTTGGTTTCTGGTGTGCCTGTTGTTAATTTTGATTTACCTGTAAAATTTACGACTACATTAAAGCTGCGTTTTGGGCTTGAACCATACTGTGTAATTATGCCTGTTAAGTTTGCAGTGCCATCTGCATTTTCTTGAAAAACAGCACCTGGTTCAAAATTCCAACCAGCTGTTGAGCCATCGTTAAAAAACTGTTGCATTGCCCAACCCACAGCATCTACTGTGCCTGCTTTGCAATCTTGGGCTGTTCGGGTGGCTGTGCCACACGTCTGCGCTGATATATTCACCGACGAAAGTGCCGTGATGAATATAGCTAAAAAAAGTGTAAAAACCTTTCTCATGATAAATAGTTTTGATTAAAAAAGTGTGTTGCTAAATATACAATATAGTATTTGCCGAAATTAATTTTTGAAGTTTATAAAAACCTCATAATGCGATTGTTCGTGAAAGCGTAATCGTTCAGAGAAGAAGAGTCTTGGAAATTTGTGCATTTTGTCGATAGTATTTGTAATTATAAGTTTTAATGTTTATTTTTTCCAGTTAGCAAAGTTACACTAAGGAATGGTAATTTCCACTAACTTATTTTTAGTCGAAATAATCTGGTTGTTTACCTTGAAAAAAAATAATTTTTTTTTAATTTTTTTTTATTTGCACATTGAAATAAAGTATGGGGCTTAAAATTATTTTTCTTAAAAGATAAAATAATAATTCATTGATTTTTAATTTTTTATGACGGTCTTAAAAAAATTCTATTTTAATGCTTGAAAAAAATAACCTCAATTATTTCTTCTATTTTCTTAAGCTTTAGTAATTTTGGAAAAAAACTACTTCATGTGCGTAAAATAAATAAATTAAAAATACAGTTTTTAGTTTAGAAAAATTTTGTAAAAAAGCAAGTGAGACAAAATAAAATAGAAATCTTCAACTTGATTTTTAATTTGCTTTAGTGCATTTGTTGTAATTTTATGGGTTATTTTATTTTCTAAAATTCAGATGCAATTCAAGTTATTTCATTTTTTCAGAAGAAACACAAACCCACTGATTGTAGCGATACTCTCTTTCGCGGTTTTTATTTTGCGTTTTGGTATTAAACCACTCAATATTTTTGAAACCAATTGGATTAAAAATTTGGGTTCTGATTTTGGAAATGAAATAAATCTGTGGTATTATTTTTTGCACAGTCCTTGGACTTTTCCAATCACTTCCGTCGGTTACGATTATCCAACCGTTATCGGCGTTGGAATGACGGGCTCAATTCCTATTTTATCCATTCCGTTGAAACTCATCTATAATATTTTCCCTATTAATTTTCAGCATTTGGGTTGGTGGTTTGCGCTGTGCTATGTTTTGCAAGGTTTGTACGCTTATAAAATTTTAAATTTATGGGTGGACAAGCTCCCAAAAGATATTGTTAAAAATAATAATTTTGATATCATCCCGATTGTCGGCGCGCTTTTTTTTGTCGTAGCACCCACGCTTTTATTTCGTTGGGGACATATTGACATGAACGCGCATTTTCTTATTCTAATCGGACTTTACTATTACTTCAATACAAACAAATCGCCACGAAAAAATTTAATAGCACTGATTGTTTTATGCCTCATTACCGCAGCCGTTCAGCAATATTTATTACTCATGGTGTTAGGGATTGCTTTTGCGGGCGGATTGCAAAATTTAATCTCACGAAAAATAAATTTTGGAGGTTTCACTGCTTTTCTGGCGATACTTTTAATTGGTGTGTTTTTTGTTCTGGATAGTGTCGGCGATTTTATTTTGCCTGTAACGGCGCAGCAAAACGATGGTTTTGGTAAGTACTCTGCCAACTTAAATACCTTTTGGAATCCATTAAACAGTTCAAAGTTTATTAAAACTCAACCTTTAGCGTTTAGCGATCAGTATGAAGGTTTTGGTTATTTAGGCATTGGTGTTTTACTGCTGGCTGGAATTTCAGTAGCGAGTTTAATTTTTATGAAGTCTGTTCGCAAACGCTATGCTTTTAAGTTTTCATCCATAGTTTTTGTAAGCCTACTCATTTTTATTTTTGCTTTAAGTAAGAATATCACTTTTAATAGCAAAGTACTACTCGAAATTCCTGTGAAAGATTATACTGCGCTCGGTATTTTTTGCAACAGTTTTAGAGGCAGCGGGCGATTTATTTGGGTGCCCTATTATTTAATAATGATCGGAATTTTTGAAGTTTTCGTGAACTTGCCGATTAAAAATTATTTAAAAATTATTTTACTTTTATTTTTTCTCGCTTTGCAAATGTTTGAATTGCAAAGTTTGTTTGCACTCAACCTCAATCACAATGCCGTTGAAACAGCGTTCCCGTCAGAAGTCGAAAAACATATTTATGATGAAGCTGAAAAATTAATTACTTACCCACTGTATTGTTGGAACGTTAAAACTTCGGGAGATTTTTATAAATTTGCTTATCACACTTCCGAATTAGGTTTACCAATCACGACAGGTTATTTGGCGCGACCAGATTACAAAGCACGTGGCGATTGGGCAAAAAAATTTAATGCTGCACTCGATAGCGGCGCGCTGTTCGATGCGCACAACGCGATA
>JAYVVO010000410.1:0-3700 GCA_043786955.1 Saprospiraceae bacterium | reverse complement strand
CCGCATAAAGCGTTGCTGCTGTTGTCGGATCTTGTAACCAAGGCGTAACCCAACCCCCACCAGTTACGGTATAAAGTGAACTAAACGAAGCACCGCTGTTCGTCGAACGATACAAAGCACCGTAATAAATAGATGAAAATTGGCGCGTATCGGTTGATCTATCAATAAAACAAACAAAACCATCACCGCCGTTGACTTCCGTCCAAGTACTCAAATTATTAGTCAAGTTTGTGCCATTATCTTGATGTCCAGAAATAATAACATTAGCATTCGTCGCCGAGAGACCGATGCTATAAATTTGTGCGTTGGTTAAATTAGCACTTTTATCACTCCAGGTTGTTCCGCCGTTAGAAGTACAAAAAACACCGCCATCATTTGCAGCAAAAAGTGTATTTCCAATAAATATTAAATCGTGATTGTCAGCATGAATATAGGGCGCACCCGAACCTGACCAATGCGCGGCAATCGTCCAAGTAGCACCCGAAGTTGTACTCTTCCAACAATTTACACCGCCTGTATAAATTGTATTTTTATTAGCTGGGTCAACAGCAATAGATAAATCGTACCAACCTTGACCACCAGCATCGCCACCATTAGAATTCCAACCTAAAATATTTGGTGTTGAAGATTTTAAAGTAAAAGTAGAACCGCCATCGGTTGAAAGATATAAACCTTTAAAACCATAATCGGTGCTGTTTGCAATCAGGCAATAGACATAGGTTGGATCCAAAGAAGTTACACCGACTGCTACGCGCTGCGTTCCACTTGTCGGAAGTCCAGTTCCAGTGTTTTGCCAAGTTGCACCTGCATCGGTTGAACGTAAAAAAATATTTGCGCCATAACCACCAGCATAAATTGTTGTTGTGGTGCCTGGTTTAAAATCCAAATCGCGAATGGCTAAAGTAGAAGTTTGCACCCATGTTGCGCCAGCATCTATTGAGGTGTAAATGCCAGAATTTCCGCCAGCAATTAGTTTTTTGGAAGTTGTATCAATTAAAATGCGCGAAAGTAATTTACTTTGACTTGTTGTAAAAGTTAAACCCGTTGCCGCCCACGTTACGCCACCGTCAATAGATTTATAAATACCTGTGCTCCGCGCATCGCCTGCATCTCCGTCACCTGTTGCTAAATACATAATGTTAGTATTAGTAGGATCAATCGCTAAATCAGTTGCACCCAAAACAGCAATCGCATCGGTTATCGGTGACCAACTTGTGCCACCATTCGTTGTTTTAAATATTCCGCCAGCAGGTGTACAAGCAAAAAGTGTTGTCGTACTTCCAGGTAATGCGCGAACACCACTGACACGACCGTTTCCGCCATTTGTTGGCGTGTTTGTTGGCCCTAAAAGCGACCAACTACTTGCAGCGCGCGTTTGTGCGGTACTATTTTGTTTAAATAACGCTTCTGCGTTTGCAGCGTGCATCGCATTTATATCTCCATTAAAAGTGGCAACGCGCGGTTCTACTTCATTCGACCAGCGCATAAAATGTATTATACCTTCCATTTGTTGTTCAAAATCGTCGTCTTTGCGGTTTTTTCCTATTTTTGCTTCAGCAGGTGCTTCTTTTCTGAATTGTGAAATTTTACTTCCGTACTGATTTAAAAATGCGCGTTTAACATCGTTGTAGTTCGCGCCATTTTGTTTTAGGTCTATCCAATTTTGCGCATTTGAGATATGTATGCATAAAATCAGAGAGACAATTGCTAATATTACTTTCTTCATTAGGGAGAGATTTAAAAAAATTTGAAATCGGATTTTAAAATTGGTAATTATCATTGCAGACGTAAAAATAAATAATTAAATAAACATTTGTTAAATTAATATGAAATAAAAAACAACTTTAACGTTTCGTTTTGAAATTTTTATGCAGAAATAATTTGCGAATAGAAACTTATGTTAGATGTTTGCGCATTCTTTGGAATAAATTCAGGACACATACAATTCAGTTTAAGGATATTATGGAATTCATAAGCCAGTTTAAACGCGTTTCAAATAAAATTAATCGCGTTTTAGTTTCACCTTTTTTTAAAAGTTTTTCTCGAAATAAGAAGTTTTTTATAATTTTCACCTCCACAACCGTTTTGCTTTTGGGCGCAACGAGTTACGTTAGAAACAATTTTTCAGAAACAGTTTCTTCTAAAGATGATGATGCTATCGAGAATTTAGGATGTTTGCCAATCACAGAGCCGACTGTAAAATATAACTTTGCATTGGATACTTTTCATTGCATTGAAGACAGAATAAAACACAACGATGTTTTTTCTACTATGCTCGTCAAAAGGGGGATGAAATATTTTGTAGCGGATAGTTTGGTTAAAAAAATTAAGCCTTTGTGCGATCTCGAAAAAATTCAAGATGGCAAACCATATACTGTTTTAATGCGCGATCCGAAAACCGGATATGATTATTTAATTTACGAGCCAGACGCTAAACGCTATATTATCGTTGACATAAAAAATCATGTCATAAATGAGGTAAAGCGCAAAGTGGAAGTCAAAGAATTTGAAGCCGCTGGAAAGATTAACGACAATTTGTGGGAAAGCATGGTAGAAAATGGTTTCAGTTATGCACTCACCGATATGGTTGAAGACGCACTCAAATATCAAGTTGATTTGCGCAAGTTCAGAAAAAATGACACGTATAAATTAATTTGGGAAGAAGAATTTGTGGATAGCGTTTCAGTAGGTGTGAAATGTTTGAAAGCAGCATACTTCAAACAAAAAAATGAAACAAATCCATTCTACGCTATTCATTTTGAAGCGGAAAAAGAAAAAGGCTGGTACTCAAAAGAAGGCAGCCCGATGAAAGATGGCTTTTTAAAATCGCCATTAAAATATAGTCGAATCACTTCTCATTACAGCCAAAACCGTTTTCATCCAATTCTTGGTTACAATCGTCCACATTTCGGAACGGATTATGGTGCACCAACAGGAACACCCATTTTTGCGGTGGCAGAAGGTAAAGTTACAGATGCGCGTTTCACTTCTGGCAACGGAAACTATGTAAAAATAAAACACGCTTCACCTTATGAAACGCAATACTTGCACATGAGCCGATTTGCAAAAGGGGTAAAACCTGGTGCACACGTTAAGCAAGGTGAAGTGATAGGATATGTTGGTTCAACAGGTTTAGCAACAGGTCCGCACGTATGTTTCCGATTTTGGAAAAATGGCGTTCAAGTAGATCACCTTAAAGAAAAATTACCTACCATTTCTGTTTTTTCTGATAAAGAAAAGAAAGCCTTTAAAGAAACAAGTACACCCCTCATGGCGCGTTTAGATAAAATTCCTTTCCTTTCGAACGAAGAAGTTATTAAGCGGAAGCAAATGTATTTGGCAATGCGTGGAAAGCCATAATTTAGTTGACAGTTGTTGGTTGACAGTTGACGAATAAAGTGTCAACTACATTAACCTTTGAACCGTCCAAAATCCAGCAATCAGTGCAATACATACTGACATTGGCACCACAATGCGATTTCGATACCAAATTTTTTCCGAAAACCAGCGACCAAAAGCAGCGTAGCAGAGAAAAATTATTGCCACTTGTCCGAGTTCAACACCAATATTAAAAGTGATGAGCGAAGATAAAAAAGCATTCGGCGGTAATCCAATTTCGTTAAGTGCTGAGGCAAATCCCATACCGTGTACCAAACCGAATAAAAATACCAAAGCAATACGACGCTTTAATAATGATGAG
>JAYVVO010000409.1:0-10293 GCA_043786955.1 Saprospiraceae bacterium | reverse complement strand
TTGTACCAGCGCCAGTTGTTTCCACAGCAATTTTAGGTGGAAGCTCGACATTGTGTGCTGGAGCAAAATTTACAATCACTGCGAGTGTTTCACCAGCGCAAAGTGCATATACATACCAATGGCAAAGTAGCACGGATGGAATAAATTGGACAAATATTATTGGCGCAGTGTCACCCACATTCAACGGCGTAGTAAACGGTTCTGCGCAATATCGCGTAATTGTTACTCCGACGACGTTGACGAATTGCGATATAATATCTGATCCACCTGTCAAAATTATTTTAGGTGGTTGTAAAGGTACGGTGGGAAATTTTGTCTGGTTGGATTGTAACAAAAACGGCATCCAAGATGTAGGTGAAAAAGGTTTAGCCAATGTGAGCGTTAATTTAATCGGAACAGATGATAATGGATTGTCGGTTTCATTGGTTACGACGACGGATGTGAATGGTAATTATATTTTTGCGAATGTAAAATCTGGGAAGTATAACGCCATCTTCAGTGCACCAAGTGGTTCGCGTGGATTAAAATTTTCGCCAAAAAGAACGGGTAATGGCACGAACGATAGTAAAGTAGATGCAACAGGGAAAACGGATGTGTTTACCTTTCTCCCTACTGGCATTATAGATACTATTGACGCCGGGTTTATTGACGACATTAAACCAACATTTACATTTGCTCCTCTGGATAAAACAATAGAATGTGGCAAGCCTATATCGTTTGATATTTCTGCCGCGACTGATAATTCAGGAAATAAAGTTAAAATAGATAGCGTAGATATCTTAAATCGCCTCGCAGTGTGTCCGATAAAATATACGATTACACGCACATGGACGGCTACAGACGATTGTGGTAACGCTTCGACAATTTCTCAGAAAATTAATGTCACTGATACTACACCGCCTGTTATTGGGGATATACCTGCTGATATTTTAGTAGATTGCAATAGAGTACCTGCTGCACCACGAAATATTACTGCAACTGACAATTGCGATGCGACAGTTAAAGTCATTTTTACAGAAAAAATTGATAGCATTTGTAAATACACGCGCAAAATAACGCGCACGTGGTCAGCAGTTGATTCTTGTGGAAATTTTGCCGTTCCGAAATCGCAAATTATTACAACTAAAGATTCTATAAAACCTGTCATTACAAACGTTCCGACAGATATTACCGTCAATTTAGCCAACAACGAAACCATTCCACCTATACCAATAGATGTTTACGCGACAGATAATTGCGATGCAAACCCGAGTTTAATACCAACACAATCACCGTTACAATTTATTGGCAACTGTACGAGCGTTATAAAAAGGACTTGGAAATCGGTTGATGCGTGTACCAATTTTAATTCACTCACGCAAACAATTACGATTTTAGATGCTATTGCAGATGTGTCAGTGGTTTCAAACACACCCGAACATTGCACAACTTCTAACGGTCGTGTTGAATTCTCTCCAAATAATTATACCTATATTTGGAGTGATGGTGGAACAGGTGCAGTGCGTTCCGATTTAAATGCGAAGGATTATTCGGTTACTGTTTCAAAAGATGCCAATTGTTCAATTATTAAAAAAATAACCGTTGCGCGCGAGTGTACGAATGGGTGTATTTCGCCGATTGTAACTTTTCAAACAACAAATCAAACTTGCGCAAAAGGAAATTCGGGTACAGTACAATTACAAATCACCAACTTCATTGCGGGTTTGAGTTATGATGTTTTAGTGAAAAATGATAAAGGATATATTTTAGATACGCTCGTGAAAGTAGAGACGTTGCAAGCAACGTCTCTACCTATCGGAAATTATACTTTACGCGTAGAAAAATTAGGTGACACGACGTGTTTTAACACTATCAGTTTTAGTATTAAACCAGCGCAAGATGCCGTCATCGCATCTCCTATCATCACAAATGCTGATTGTAACATTTTAACTGGGTCGGTTAAATTCGTCTTAACCGACACGTTAAAATACAAATTTAAATGGAATGATGGTGATACAAATCGAATCAGAAATAATTTAGTCGTTGGAAATTATACAGTTTCAGTCTCTCTCACTAATTATTGCGATGCGGTTATAAATGTTCCCATTAAAACTACTTGTCTACAAACGTGCGTACAACCAGTTTATACAATTCAAACCACAAATCAATCGTGCGCTAAAGAAAATGATGGCAGCATTCAAATTAGCTTTGAGCCTTCAACTTTGAGTTATGAACTACTCATCAAGGGCGATAATGGATATATTAAAGCTACAGTCGTGGCTAATAGCTTACAGCTCATTGCTCAAGGCTTACCCGTAGGTAATTACACAGTGCGCGTTACCAAATCAACAGATCCAACGTGCTTTACAGAAAAAACATTTATTATTACAGCTGCAAAGGATATTGTGGTTAATTCACCACAAATCATTCCAGCATCTTGTACTTCTCCGACGGGCTCAGTGTTGTTTAATGTATCTGGCATAACACAGTTTTCCTATAAATGGAATGATGGTAATACAGATGTGCGACGCACAACGCTTGTTGCTGGAAATTATACCGTCACTGTTTCGGATGTTTCGGGTGCGCTTTGCCCTATAATTATTCCTGTAACTGTTCCAAACAATAATCCATTAAAAACTACTTTTGTTATTAATTCTCAGCCGACGTGCGGTAAACCGAATGGTTATGTGACATTAAACACAACAGGTGGTTCAGGAAATTATACGTATTCATGGGGTGAAGGAAATTCGCGCTTTGTATTATTTGCAGGTGTGACGACCGTAACGGCAACGGATAGACAAACGGGTTGTCAAACATTAGTTACTTTCACGCTCATTAATCAAACGGTGGAAGCAACAGTTGCTATGGATTCATTAGTTAACTTGGCTTGCAATGGCGATAAAAATGCGCGGTTAAATTACAAAATCACGCCAGGTGCAGGATTTCATTTTCCTATGACGGTTGAAGTGCGTGACAGTCAAAACAATGTCGTGAATAATGGTGCACTCGGAGCAGGTAAATACGTTTTAGTTATTACTGATTCTTCTGGTTGTATAGCAGCTAAGCGGAATTTCAGCGTCATTCAGCCGGTGCGTTCAACTATTAGTACGGTTATTAAAAATCAAACGTGCGATGCGTTGGGCAACATTCAATTGCACATTACGCCGAATCAATTACGAATTACGAATTATGAACTGAGAGATACGCATGGAGCTTTAATTAGCCATGCATCCTTCGCAAATGATACATTTACTATTAATTTAGTGGCTGCTGGATCTTATAGCTTAATCGTTACCGATGGTTCGCAATGTCCTATAGCAACAAATAATATCGTCATCAATGATGCGTGTTTGTGTAGGTTACCAGTTGTTGATTCTATCATTTCCATACCCGCAACTTGTGGACTTTCGAATGGAAAAGCTACGGTTGTTTTGCGTTGCCATTCATTTAGTACAGACGTTGCATGCAACATCTCTTCATATCAATATGATTGGTCTCCTTCGGCTGGCATTCCGAACACGGATGGAAACGAAAGAATAAATATTTCGAGTGGCGTTTACAACGTCTTGATCACATCGAACACAAATGCAGATTGCTACACCAATGCTACGGTTGGTGTCGGTAGTATTGATGGTCCAAAAAATATTACTTATACCACAAAACCTGCAACGTGTGCTTCATCAAACGGACAAGTTATACTTTCCCCTGCTCCTGCCGATTCGCTTACTTATACTTGGCTGTTCGATGCATCGAATAAGGCAACACGGAGTGATTTAAAATCGGGCGTTTATCAAGTTTTAGTTTCCAGAAATACGCTTTCGAATTGCCCAACGCTCATTAACGTCAAAGTAGAATCTGAAAATAATTTAAAAGCGAATGGCTTAGTTACTACAAATCCAACGTGTGGTGCGAACAATGGCGTAGTAACAATTAATGTTTCGGGGGCAAAAAATACATTAACCTATTCGTGGGGAAATAATAAAACTCGCACTGACTTAAAAGCGGGTGTGTATACAGTTACAGTAATAGAATCTGGATCGAACTGCAATGCAGTTGCAACGTTTACAATTAATAATACTCTGCAAGGTTCTGTTCAAATCATTTTAAAAGATTCAGTCGTGTACACGCGTTGCTCGGATTCAAAAGATGCTAAAATAGTTGTCAGTTGTCAGTTGACAGTTGACGGTCTCCGAACGATTTACGATTGCCAACCATCAACTGTCAACCATCAACTGTCAACTAAAATTGTAGATGCGCAAGGGAATGAATATCAGAACGAAAATTTAGGTGTTGGTAATTATTGCATCGTTGTGCTCGATGCAAATGACTGTATTGCAGGTAGTAGTTGTTTTGAAGTTCGCGCGCCACAAAAACTTTCTGCCTATGCAACAGAAACCAATAGAACGTGCGATGCGGGCGGGACAATAGTATTGACGACATCGGGTGGTGCAGGTTTAGCGCGGTTTTCTTGGAGCGATGACATTTCTTTAAATACACAACAGCGCAGTAATTTAACGCAGGGTGCCTATGCTGTTACAGTTTCGGATGCCAACGGTTGTACAACAATTATTGATACGTTGATGATTAGAAACGATTGTCCAACGCCAACACCATGTAGTACAATTTCAAATTTTGAATTCCAAATTACGCCAAAAACTTGCACACAAGGTGGAGCAATCTTTTTAAATAAAAAACAAAACAGTTCGGGAATTGCGCCTTTTGCTTTTGATTGGCTCGACATTTTAGGAACTAACAATCCGCAAAATCGAGTTGATCTGCAAAAAGGAAATTATTCTGTCGTAATAACTGATGCTCAAGGTTGTAAAGACACGCT
Source organism: Saprospiraceae bacterium (assembly GCA_043786955.1). GTDB lineage: Bacteria > Bacteroidota > Bacteroidia > Chitinophagales > Saprospiraceae > JAAFJT01. Next base: position 5,480 of record JAYVVO010000409.1, on the reverse strand, counting down.
CAAAAATATTTCTATTGCTGATAATTGTGACACAGCTAAACCTTGTTCGTCACCACAATTCGGCAATATAAGCGTTATAGATAGTCGTTGCGGAAAAAATTCAGGTATCATAGCTTTGAGCTATGATACCTTAGCTTTGAGCTACGAGATTTATAACGATAGCTCACAGCGCATAGCGCAAGGTTCAAATCTCAAAGTGGGTAGTTACACCCTTAAACTTATCAGCAGGAATGATTCAACTTGTTTTTCTACAAAAACTGTTATAGTTAGAAATCAGGATGGATTAATAGTTGCTACACCGTCTATTCAATCGGCGACGTGCAGCGCACCTAATGGCTTAGTGGAATTTTCAGGAACTGATGCAGCATATAATTATGTGTGGAACGATAAAAAAACGGGTGCCAAACGTTCAGATTTAATCGCTGGCGAGTATACAATAACTGTAACGGACTTAAATAATGCTATTTGTCCTCAAGTTTTAACAGTTACAGTTCCTTCCGTCAATAATCTTTCGGCAACTGCCAATATTGTGCGTGAACCGAGTTGTGGCGGCAATGACGGACAAGCCAACATTCGAGTTTCAAACGGCTCTGGAAATTATTCGTTCTCATGGGGAGCGAGTAACGTACGCTCAAATTTATCGGCGGATAATTATGGCGTGACTGTTACAGATAATGTATCAGGTTGTACGACGTTTTCAAATTTCACACTTAATAACGCCGTTTCTGGTATCTCCGAAGTTCAATTACCCGCAACAATTATTTATACCAGTTGTGCTAATGTCAACGATGCAAGTATCGCAATTACCTTAAAAAATAGTCCGTCGTTCGCTTCTCCAACACGGATAAAAATAAAGAATGAAGGATTGAAAGAATTAATTGATACTATATTAAATCCTCCATTCCTTAATTCTTTAATTCCTTCATTTACAACTCAAGGCTTAGGTGCTGGAAAATATACCATTTCTGTTTTTGATGCACATAATTGTTTGGCGGGTTCTTCCTCGTTTGAAGTTAAATCACCCGCTGCAATCAATTTAATTGTTTCGACGCAAAGTCAAACATGTTTACAACTTGGAAAAATAATTTTGAATAGCAATGTACCGTTAAGCTATAAGCTCATAGCTGTTAGCTATGAGCTTCCAATCGTGAGCGGGGCTTATAGCTCAAAGCTCATAGCTAAAGGCTTGAAAGCGGGTAATTATAATATTATTGCAACCGATGTGCGCGGTTGTTCCATTACGCAAAATAATATTGTAGTAGCTAATGATAGTGTTAATTGTACACCTGATGGCAATACTTGCACGTTAAAAGCAACCGCGCAAGTCATCAACAAAACGTGTGATGCAAATAAAAATATTATTTTAGGTTCAATTGCAGTTTCGCAAACAGCTGGAACAGCGCCATTTAAATACAATTGGTCAATTCCGAGTATTACTGCGACTGCAACATCGCTCAACGCTGGAATTTATTTTGTCACTGTAACGGACGCTAAAGGCTGCGCCGATACGTTGCGCAATATTATTTTGGTTGATAAATGCGATACCAGCATTATCAATCTGAATCCGACTTGCACGTTAAAAGCAACCGCGCAAGTCATCAACAAAACGTGTAATGCAAATAAAAATATTATTTTAGGTTCAATTGCAGTTTCGCAAACAGGTGGAACAGCGCCATTTAAATACAATTGGTCAATTCCGATAAATACTGCGACTGCAACATCGCTCAATGCTGGAATTTATTTTGTCACTGTAACGGATTCGAAAGGTTGCGCCGATACGTTGCGCAATATTATTTTGGTTGATAAATGCGATACGGTTGTCGTTAATCCAATACCAAAAATTCAACGCGATACGTTGTATAGTTCCGTTTTATTCGGAAAGAAAGATACGATTTGCTTTAACGTTGATAGTTCGACAATCGGACGCGCAACAATTAATTTTTGCGGCGGCAGCACAATTTCAAATTTATATTTTGGTAATGCGCAAATATCTTCTGGCAATTGTTTAACTTATACTGCTGGTGCGATTGCAGGAAACGATAAATTGTGTGTGCGTATTTGCAACACCAACGGTAATTGTCGCGAAGTGACAATTTTTGAAGAAGTTAAACGCGATTCAGTGCGCGCTATTGCAACTAAATCTATCCATTTCGATACACTGATTTATGTTGGAAGATCAATGATATTGTGCTTTGAACCCACTGCATCTTCTGCCATTATAACGCCTGCTTGTGCAACGCGCTATCGCAATTTGGTGTCATATAAAATTACAAATGCTAACGGTTGTGTAACTTTAACGGGTTTATCAGCCGGTCGAGACACGTTGTGTTTCAGTGTATGCCGAAACGGGGTTTGCGATACTGTAACAGCTTATATTTTAGTGAAACCGTTTATCACGCCACAAGATACGACTTGCGAAAAATTATATGATGGACCTGTAACGCTTTCTACAATTTGTGGTACAAAAGCGACCTTGTGTACTAAATTAGAAAAAGATGATACGCTCAATTACAGAATTTACGACAACGGCAACCGCGTCGCGTCAGGTTTTGAGTTTTGTGCTGCCGATACTTCGGTAAGTTATTCTTACTTCCCACTTTTATTCAATCGCCCAAATGGTGGTTGGCATTTAGACGAATGGATAATTGGTGGTAAAGTACATCATGGTGATTTTTACACCATTCAAGCCATCGTTGATTCGATGAATCTTTGGAATCCGACGGCAAATTGGCGTTTAGACGCTGCAGCACTTACAATTTTTACATTGAACAATAATTACAAATACGGTGCAATGTTGTGGTCACGTTTAGGTTTACCAATTGCTGAAATGGAACCTAATATTCATTTGGTTTTCAATAAATTGGCAATTCCGTTAAGTGATGGTCAGCACACTGTGATATTTGAAAATACGATTCGTCGTTGTTCTGATAGCGTTATGGTAACAGTAAAATGTATTCCAGGATTTACTAAGAAAATAATTGATCAACCAGCTATAAGCCAGCAATCAACTGTAATAAGTGATAAGCCTCTTGATAAACACATAGTTGATAGCTTAAAGCTAAAAGCTAAAATTGCCGTTTATAATGCGTTTTCACCTAATGGCGACGGTATAAACGATGTGTTTACGATCGAAGGATTAGAAAAATATCCAGGCAATGTCCTTACAATTTACAATCGTTGGGGAAATCAAGTTTTTGAAGCAAAAGATTACAAAAACAATTGGGACGGAACATATCAAGGTGCAGCACTACCTGACGGTACGTATTTCTGGATGATTGAACTACCGAACAAAGAAAATTCATCTGGCATGGTGCAGATAAGAAGATAGCTATGAACTGAGCTATGAGTCTTGAGCTGACAATCATGAGCGGGGTTCACAGCTCATCGCTATTTTAAGTTTTATTTAAGATTCTCTGGTGTCCTAATAAACGTATTTAGTTGTAATTTTGATTTTACAAATTTTCAATCATGGAAAAAAAACTACAACTATTTGCTCTTTCACTACTTCTTATTGCTTATTCCCATAAGGTAAGTGCGCAAACATATACTATTCATGGCGTTGTAGCCGATAGTAATGCCCACGCATTACACGATGCAGTAATTAGTATTTACAGAAACAGCGATTCAGTAGTTGTACAGCGTTTCAAAAGTGACAAACAAGGAATTTTTTTGAGTAACGATTTAAAATCGAGTGAAAGTTATTTACTGTCAGTCGAATATCTCGGTTACGATACTTATTTTCAAAATTTAAATAAAGGTGTAAAAGATTCTATTTTAGAAATTACGGGCATAACGCTTATTCCTTCCAGCACACTGCTCAACACAACTGTTATTGAAGCAGATCGCGATCCAGTGAAAGTGAAAGGAGATACGATAGAATTTGCGGCATCGAGTTATAAAACGGCACCCAATTCAACGGCAGATGAAATTTTAAAACGATTGCCAGGTGTAGAAGTCAACAAGGATGGAACGGTGAATGCACAAGGCGAGCAAGTGCAACAAATTTATGTGAACGGCAAAAAGTTTTTTGGTACCGATCCGAAAATTGCATTGCAAAATTTACCAGCTGATGCCATCGAATCTATTCAGGTGTTTGACGAAAAAAGTGATCAATCTAAATTTTCAGGGCTTGATGACGGTGTACGCGATAAAACGATTAATTTCAAGCTCAAACCGCGTTACTCTTCTGGTAATTTCGGAACAATTACGGCGGGTTATGGCACGGATGAAAGATTTGACGACAAAGGTTTATGGAATAAATTTTCACCGACGGAACAACTCTCTTTGCTTGGTGCTGCAAACGATGTGAGTAAACAAACTTTTACAACGCAAGATTATTCGACGTATGCAGGTGGTTCGAGTACAGGCGGAAATAGTGGTGGTGGCGGAGGAAGAAATGGCGGTGGCGGTGGCGGTTCTGGAACAACGAACGCAACACCAGGTTTTACGACAACGTTTTCTGGTGGAATAAATTATAACAACACGGCTTCGCCTAAAACGGAAATCAATACCAATTATTTTTTTAACCGTTTCGATAGAACGTTCGACGTGTTGAGCAACCGACAAAATTTTGTGCCAGCCGTTTATAGCAACGTCACGCAGAGTTTACAAAACATCATCAATGATAATCACAGATTTTTCTTTTCAATTGACCATAAAATTGATTCGTTCAACTCTATAAAATTCACGACCAATTTTTCTTATTCCAATAATAATAATTCCACGAATAGCGACGCGCAAACTTTGAACGGTACAAATTTACTTGTGAATGATATTGCGCGCGTGAACACTACGGTTGGCAATGGATTTACAAATTCAAATACGCTTTTGTATCGTCATAGATTTACTAAATCAGGTAGAACTTTTTCGATCAATACGGGCATTGCGCCTAGCAAAACAACGTCCAATATTAACATCAATGGTTTAAACTCTTATTTCGATTCACTCAGCAGTAAAACATCTGATTCTACGCTGCAACTCGATACGCGCCATAATACCAAAGTTTCTTACAATGCCACCCTCTCTTACACTGAGCCAATAACACCACAAATGACGGTGGAACTCACTGCCACGCATCAGCGCACAAATAATATTTCGGATAGAACCGTTTATAAAACGGCTAACGGAGAGACACTTTTAGACACTATTTTGAGCAATAATTACGACAATCATTTCGATCACAATCGAGGAGGGTTTAATTACAGATTCGTTTATAAAACTTGGCAACTCACAACGGGTGTTCAATATGAACAGTCAATTTTATACAGCACTTCCAATTACGGCATTATTGATCGCGCGTACTATAATTTTCTCCCTATTGTTCGATTTAAATATACTTTCGCGCAAGGCGAGACTGCGAGTTTAGACTACGAAACCAATTTGAATGAGCCGAGTATTTCGCAATTGCAACCTATAACCGATTATTCCGATCCGATAAATATCCGCGTCGGAAATCCCGATTTAAATCCTGAATATCAACA
>JAYVVO010000408.1:0-3710 GCA_043786955.1 Saprospiraceae bacterium | reverse complement strand
AAGTGGCGATGGGATTGCAAAGTGCACCGCAAATGGCACAACAATTTGGCGGTGAGTTTGCTGACCAAAAAGTGCAATCAGCCATTAAAACAATTGGTGCAAAATTAGTTCAGAATACACAAGCCGCACAATCGCCTTATACTTTTCAATTTCACGTTTTAGCCGATCCCGAAACGATTAATGCGTTTGCATTACCAGGTGGACAAATATTTATAACGGTTGGTTTGCTCAAACATTTAGAAAACGAAGACCAGATTGCAGGCGTTTTAGGTCATGAAATGGGACACGTAATTAATCGTCATTCTGCCCAACAAATGTCGAAGCAAGGTTTATTGCAAGGTATTGTTCAAGGCGTGAGCGTTGGCACAACCAATGGTAACAGCAGCGGAATGGCTACTGGGCAAATTGCGAGTTACGTTGCCAACATGGTAAATTTAAAATACGGCAGAAACGATGAACTCGAAGCCGATAAATTTGGTTTGCACTATATGGTTGAAAATGGATATCGCCCATCGCAAATGGTGCGCGTGATGGAAATTTTACAACAAACTATGGGAAACAACCGCCAAAGTGAATTTAGTAGTTCCCACCCAAGTCCAGAAAATCGCATTATTAAGTTAAAAGAAGAAATGACTAAAATGGGAGTAGCGGTTGATAAATAAATCAATTAAGATTTACGCGTGTCGTAATTCGTAATTCGTAATTCGTAATTGAATAAATTAGCTCTTAAAATAGCATGGCGTTACCTTGTTGCCAAAAAATCTACGAATGCCATCAACATCATAACAGGTATTGCAGTTTTTGGTCTTTCGATGGGTGTTGCAGTTTTAATTTTGGTGCTATCCGTTTTTAATGGATTTGAGCAACTTCTCACTAATATGGTTTCTAATTTTGCACCCGATATAAAAGTCGAGGCAGTAAAAGGAAAAACTTTTATTTCCGATTCAAGTCTTGTTTATAAAATTCGCGCACTCCCACAAGTGAAAAGCGTGTCGGAGACTTTAGAAGAAATTGCTTTTTTTGAATGCAATAAAAGTCAAAACTTTGGAACTATTAAAGGTGTTGACACTTTTTTTGCACAAACAAATCGTGTGCCAAGTGCGATTAAAGAAGGTAAATACATTATTAGTAGTGATCAAAAAGATTACGCCGTCATGGGTCGCGGTGTGAGCAATCAATTGAGCGTATATTTAAAAGATGAGTTTAATCAGTTGGCAGTGTATATGCCTAAACGTGCCGAAGTTTCCGCTTTAGAAGCACCGTTTAAAAAACAATATCTTACGCCTTCTGGCATTTTTGAAATTCAGCAAGAAATCGACAATCAGTACGTCATCACAAATTTAGATTTTGTGCGTCAACTTCTGCAATCTGACGGTAATGAAGTGAGTGCGTTTGAAATTAAATTAAAAGAGGGTAGTGAGGTGACTGATTTTTCTAAATCGCTGCAAAAAATTGTTGGCGCGCAATTTACCGTTAAAACGCGATTGCAACAAGACGATGCTTTTATGAAACTTGTGAATGTGGAAAAATGGATGACGTTCGCCATTTTAAGTTTTACGATTTTACTCATCGCTTTCAACGTCGTCGGTGCTTTGTGGATGATAGTTTTAGAAAAACAAAAAGATCTTTCTATCATGAGCAGCATGGGTGCGCGAAAAAGTTTATTGGAGCGCATTTTTCTTTCTGAAGGATTTTGGATTTGCACACTCAGCGTATTAATAGGTTTTTTTTTAGCGATTAGTATTTATAAAATTCATACCACCCTCCAAGGTGGATTAGTGCCACTACCGCCAGGTTTCGCCATAGATAGATACCCCGTTGAATTACGCGCTTTCGATTTTCTATACGTCGCGGTCATTGTTTATCTTATCGGAATGGCGGCATCAATACCAGCCATGTTGCGCGCAGGTAAAACAAATTTGAGTATAAAGTAACAAATTGCGCGCGTCAGCGTAATTATAATAGTAATTGTAATGGCAAAAGATTAAAAATATTTTTTGATTTGATACTTTCGCCCTTATATTTGCGTCGCTCAATATGGTCACGTGGCCGAGCGGTTAGGCACAGCTCTGCAAAAGCTGCTACTGCGGTTCGAATCCGCACGTGACCTCTTAGTTTACGATTTTTTGTTTTTCTCAAAGCCGTTCCTGAATTATTTAGGAACGGCTTTTTTATTTTGTTGATGTAAGAGAAATTTAGACGCACATTCAACAAGCAAAAATAAAAAGTATGAGCCTCGTTTAATTTTCAATTATAAAATAAGGCTAAAAATGAGCGAGATAGAGAAAAATCAAAAAGATGATTAAAATATGAGTAAAGTAAAAATTTTATTTGAACATGACAACACCCCTGATGGTAGTTTAGGAATTGGAAGTGTCTGGGCTGAATTAAGGATTTACTTTAATGATCTAAATGATGTTTATCCAACAAGAGTTTATTTAAAAAAGTTAGGGTGTGTATCCGAATTAAGTGATTTACCTTTATTAATATCTTTGGATATACCTCCTAAAGTAAGTTACACTAAAATAGAGAGATATCTTGAAAAAGGAATTGAAAATTCAAAATTGGATTACGAAGAAGCGTGCATTGTTCATATAAATTAAATATTTAAATTTCACTTGATCGCTCAAGTCTTTTTTACTATAAAACTTCAACAAATGAGAGTTGAACGAGCACCGACTCACTATAATTTATTGAAACAGAAAGTAAAAATTTATTAATTAGATTCGAGGCGGTTCTTACAACTTTACATCAACAATGATTTCATTCTTTCTATCAATTAATTGATAGGTAGAGTTGTAACTAAGAAATCTGAAATTTTCAGAGAATTGAATGCCCTTTGCTTTTAAAATAGCTTTCAATTTTTCAGTATAAATTGAAATTTTTTTTTCTGTCGCAAAGCCACCAAATTCTATTACTGCCACGTGTTCAGCGGATATATTTTTAACACTTATCTGCGCATCGTTGGGTTTTGGCAAATTTGATGCATTAAATGTTAATGGCATTACAAAACTCACTGAAGAAACAGAATCTTTGATACTAAAATGTACAGGTGTAGTCATTGGTATTATTTGCTTTTCATTGTTCCCGCCATTAATGTAGGCCTGAAGCTTAGAAACACCGACACGGTTCAACACATCATAATTTTTTTCAGGAACAGTAAAAGTTGCTATTGCCGTAGGTAGATAAAAACGAATTTCAAAATTTGGATCCATCCTTATCACTCTATACATCTGTGAGTCTGACAAATTAATTGATAGAGTTGTGTAGGATTGAAAAACAATGAAGAAGCCCGCCAAAACACAAATAAAAATTATTGAATTTCTCATACTGCATAATTTTGAGAGGATGAACGAGAATGTATTTTATAATACAAAGTTCAGCCATTTAGTATCATGGTGTGTTATACAATTTTAATCAAGATTTGTAAAATTACTTTATAAAGAATAAAAAATAAATTTCAACGCGCTTTCAAGTTTAAGTTTTTATTTGGCTATACACTACGGTAGTATCAATAATTTTTTGTTGTTAATTTTTTTTAATTTTTTTCGATGATCCATTTAAAACCACTTTCTTATATTACCCAATGATTAACTGTTACCAAATTTTGTTCTTAGCGTCTCAATCTTAACGCACGCTCAAAAAAAGATATTCACAATTTAAATTTTTTTTCGCGTGAAAGGAACTTTTTTGGCTCTGAATTTGTAATT
>JAYVVO010000407.1:0-3721 GCA_043786955.1 Saprospiraceae bacterium | reverse complement strand
GAAACCTAATTGCGCCATAATTTCGCGCAATTCTGTAGCCAAGAACACAAAATAATTCACCACGTTTTCAACTTTACCGTTAAAGCGCGCGCGTAAATCTGGATTTTGCGTCGCAATCCCCACTGGACACGTATTCAAATGACATTTGCGCATCATTATGCAACCTTCGACCACTAATGCGCCAGTTGCAACGCCCCATTCTTCCGCACCCAGCAAAGTAGCGATTGCCAAATCGCGACCTGTACGCAGTTGTCCATCTGTTTGAAGCACCACTCTATCGCGCAATTTATTTTTTACGAGCGTTTGATGCGATTCTGCCAAACCCAATTCCCAAGGTAAACCTGCGTGACGAATTGAACTGAGTGGCGATGCGCCTGTTCCGCCATCAAAACCAGAAATTAAAATTTTATCGGCTTTCGCTTTCGCTACACCCGATGCAATAATTCCTACACCCGCTTTCGATACCAATTTCACGTTTACATCGGCTTGTTCGTTAGCATTTTTCAAATCGAAAATCAATTGTGCTAAATCTTCAATAGAATAAATATCGTGGTGCGGCGGCGGCGAAATCAAACTTACGCCTGGCGTAGAATGTCGCACTCTACCAATCCATTCATCCACTTTATAGCCTGGTAACTGTCCACCTTCACCAGGTTTAGCGCCTTGCGCCATTTTTATTTGCAATTCGTTGGCTTGGCTTAAATAATAACTCGTTACGCCAAATCTGCCTGATGCAACTTGTTTAATTGCCGAACGTTCCCAATCACCGTTTGGTTTTGGCGCGTAACGAATTTCGTCTTCACCCCCTTCACCACTGTTCGAGCGTCCGCCAATGCGATTCATGGCAACAGCCAAAGTAGAATGTGCTTCGTGCGATATAGAACCGAAAGACATTGCACCCGTCGCAAAACGTTTTAAAATAGTTTCAACCGATTCAACTTCATCTAAGGGAATAGAAACTGTACGACGAAAAGACATTAAACCGCGCAAAGTAAACGCTTGCTCTTCCTGACTGTTTAGAAGTGTACTGAATTTTTTAAACGTTGCGTAGTCGTTTGTTTCTGTCGAAAGTTGTAATAAATGAATCGCTTGCGGTGAAAAAATATGCGCTTCACCGCGTCGTTTCCATTGATACACGCCACCGGCGGGTAATACAAAAGGTACAGACGTATTATTTTGTGTCTCAACTAAATGATAGCGTTGCAAAATTTCGTATGCAATGCCATCGAAACCTAAACCTTTTAAACGAGAGACAGTACGCGAAAAACATTTTTGTACAACTTCCTCGTTAAGACCTAAAATTTCAAAAATCTGAGAACCCGTATATGATTGTAAAGTCGAAATGCCAATTTTTGACATCACCTTTAATAAACCTTTGTTTACTGCTTTTATATAATTAGCCGATAGCTTTGAGCAATGAGCTTTGAGCTTCTGTTCGAGATTTAATAAAGAGGGCTCAAAGCTCAAAGCTAATGGCTCAATGCTATTAAACACCATAAACGGACAAATCGCTTGCGCACCAAAACCCAACAGCGTCGCGTAATGATGTACTTCCCATACATCACCTGCTTCAACGATGAGTGACGCCTTTGCGCGTAAACCAATTTCGACTAAATGTTTATGTACTGCCCCGACTGCTAAAAGTGATGGAACGGGAGCATTTCCTTTTTGAATATTTTTTTGTGAAAGAATTATAATATTCGCGCCATGTCGGATTTGGCGTTCCGTTTGCGCGCAAATTCTATCTAATGCTGCTTTTAATACGCCCTGTTCGTCTTCGGCTCGGAAATATAAATCTATAGTAGCTGACTTAAAATAGTTGTTAGTTATTCGTTGTTCGTTGTTAGTTTGCGATATACGACTATCAATGAACAACGAACAACTGTCAACTAATTTAATTTTTTGCAACTCTTCCAGCGTTAAAACAGGATGCTCTAAACTGATGAAAGGAACATTTTCGGTTTTAGTATTTAGGATATTTTGAGAAATGCCTAATTTAACGTGCAGCGACATGACGGAACGCTCACGAATCGGATCTATCGGCGGATTGGTAACTTGTGCAAAAAGTTGTTTGAAGTAATTGCTGATGTGTTGGGGCTGATGCGATAAAATCGCAAGTGGCGTATCGCTTCCCATCGAACCGAGTGCTTCTTCACCGTTTGTTAGCATCGGCTGAAGAATAGTTTTTAAGTCTTCTTGTGTGAACCCGAATAAAAGTTGTTGGTTGATAGTAGTGAGCTGTGAGCTGTGAGCTGTGAGCTGTGAGCCACTATTTGCGAGCGGCAGCTCATTGCTCAAAGTTAATTGCTCAAGGCTTAATTGCTCAAGGCTTATGCGTCCTTGATTAACAACTTCCGCGTATTTAAAATTATTGCAAATAATACCTTTCACTTCCTCGTCGCCAATAATTTTATGCAAATCTAAATCGGCGATGAGAATTTTCCCTGGTTGCAGACTACCTTTTAAAACTATTTTTTCTTCAGGAACTCTCAACACACCAGCTTCCGATGCTGTTATTAAAACATTATCGTCCGTTAAAATATAGCGCAATGGTCGCAAACCGTTTCTATCTAAAGTAGCACCAACAACAACACCATCAGTGAAACACACGCCCGCTGGACCATCCCAAGGTTCCATAAAGTTTTCGTGATACTCATAAAATGCTTTTTTATCGGCACTCATTTCTGGATCGTGCTGCCAACTTTCAGGAATCATCATCATCAGGGCATGCGGAATAGATCTTCCGTTCATCACCAAAAATTCTAAAACATTATCAAAATTAGCAGAATCTGATAGTGCGTCGCCACAAATTGGAAACAAACGTTGCAATTCTAATTCAGAAAAGAAATTCGACTCTAAGTTTTTTTCTTTCGATCGCCACCAATTCAGATTACCTGTAATGGTATTAATTTCGCCATTGTGGGCAATGTAACGGAACGGTTGTGCCAATTTCCATTTTGGGAAAGTATTGGTCGAAAATCGAGAGTGAATGAGCGCAATCGCTGAAACCAAATCGAAATCGCTCAAATCTGGAAAATAAGGTTTCAGTTGCCAAGTCGTTAACTGACCTTTATAAGACACAGTTTTATATGAAAACGAAGAAAAATAAAATTGATCTTTCGTATCAGGAATCGTTTTATGAATTTCATGGGTTATGTATTTGCGCAACACATAAAGTCTGCGCTCTAACCAATAGCGATCTTCTGGCGTAGTGCGCGGTTTTACAAAAACTTGTTCCATGCGCGGTTCGGTGCTGACGGAAGTATCGCCAAGCAATTCGTGATCGGTTGGCACTAATCTATAACCTATTAAGTCAAAATCAAGTTCATCGCAATAATCATTTAGCAGTGTGCGACATTGATTGCGCAAAGTTTTATCGGACGGAAAAAAAACAACGCCAACGCCATAGTTTCCAAATTCAGGAAGTGTATAGCCGAGTTCACGCATTTTCTTTTCAAAAAATATGTGCGGCGTTTGAATGAGGATACCAGCACCATCACCCGAATTCGTTTCGCAACCGCAAGCACCGCGATGTTCCATACGCATCAGCATTTGAAGTGCATCTTCAACAATTTGGTGCGTCGCCACGCCATTTAAATTAGCAATGAAACCCGTACCACACGAATCTTTTTCTAATTCTGGATGATATAAACTTTGCTGTATTTTTTTTTCTTTTTTGGACATTTATTAATTGACTATAAGATAAATAGAACACAAAATT
>JAYVVO010000406.1:0-10346 GCA_043786955.1 Saprospiraceae bacterium | reverse complement strand
GCGGCACCAATTGTCCATTCAATTGATAACTAAATTGAACCGCCGCAACTGCACCCACAAATGTAGAAACCAAAGCAACAATCAGTACTGAACCAATGCCGATGTCGTTCATCTGGCGCATAATTTCGTTCCAATACATTCGGAAACGTTCAGGGCGCGAAAACGCCTTGCGCAGCATGGTTAAGTATTGTCCGAAATGATGAAAAAAACTGAGCACCAAAAATTATTTTAAATGAAGCACAAATGTAAGAGAATATTGGGTTAAACGTTGAATGTTTCAACTGATTTACTTATTCTCTAGTTAATATAATCTTCCCTATTTCCACTCATTATAAATAGATGCCTTCCTTTTTAATATTATTGTAAAGCGGCGTGTATTTATGAGTACTTTCCCAATCGTTTTTAGCAAAAATGAATGTAGAAATTGGTTGCCCAATTTCGAGTTCAATCACGTAAAGCACGTCCCTATACTCTTGTGCCTGCAAACGAGAAACTTTTGGATGGTTTAAAAGAATTAAAATATCCAAATCTGAATCGTAGTTCGATTCGCCGCGTGCTTGTGAACCAAATAAAATAATCTCAGCTTCAGGATTTTTTTTCTTTATAGAATCCTTAATCAATTCGGTGATGTATGATTTTGTAGCTATCATCCCACAAATATAAAACTTTAAAGTCGCTTTAGAGATATTATATTTTAGTGCGCCGCTTCTGCGAGCTTCCATAAATTATCTTTATAAGCACCAATCGTTGAAAGCGCCCAAAAAGCATTTTGAACCGTTTGTTTGTCTTCTTGATAAGTTATACCGTACCACATATCGCGCGAAGTCATAACTTCTAAAGTAGCGCCTTCCTCAACTATCATTTGATTTGCAATACGAGGAATGTAAAACTCAGCGGTATGATTATCGAAATTCTCGTCGAGAAATTCTTTGAACATTTTTTCAGTTTTTTTGAAAACATCTGGGTGAAATCCCCAAAAATTCATAGAAACAATCGTATTATCGGCAAGTTCTGTTTTTACATCTCCTTCGTAGAAATAAATTTTATTATCGGCTTCGCGCGTGATTTTTGTGCGTTCGGTGACAGAAGTTAGGTGTTTGTTTTCATCTACAGTGCACACGCCGCGACTCACAGATCCGTTTTCTGACAGCGTATTTTTGAGCATATAACCCACCATACCTAAATTTTTGGGCGTACAGCGGTGGATTAAAAAATCTGCCATTTGTTTGAAAGCAGAATAACCGTAAAAATCATCCGCGTTAATCACTAAAAAAGGTTCATTAATAAATTTTTTAGCAACCAACATCGCATGACCTGTGCCGAGTGGTTTTTTTCTATCGGGATATTTTTTTACGCCGTCTATCGGCGTATCAATTTCTTGGAAAGCATATTCTACTTTAATTTTTTCATCGAATTTACCGTCGAATTTTTCTTTAAAGTCAATTTCAATCGCTTTGCGAATGACGAAAACAACTTTTCCAAAACCAGCGCGTGCGGCATCGTAAATTGAATAATCGAGAATTGTTTCGCCATGTGGTCCGATTGAGTCCGCTTGCTTTAAGCCACCATATCGGCTTCCTATGCCTGCGGCTAAAACTAATAGTGTTGGTTTCATACAAAATATTTTTTAATTTAAATTAAATAAGGTTTACTACTGATTGCACTAATTTGATTGATAAAGCAGATTCATTTAATTAAACTGTTTAAATTTTAAAAATTAAATGAATCATACCGATTAGGCGCATTAAAGTTTACTTTTTATGTTTTTTTTATCTGCCGTTTTTAATTCCACATAGTTGTGGTAAAAATAAGGAATCGTTTCGATGCCTTTATAAAAATTGAACAATCCGTAATGTTCGTTTGGTGCGTGTAATCCGTCAGAATCTAAACCAAACCCGAGCAAAATAGTGTTTGCTTTTAACACTTCTTTAAACAAAGCGATAACTGGAATGGATCCACCTTCGCGATTCGGAATTGGTTTTTTACCAAACGTTGTTTCCATTGCCTTCGATGCTGCAGCGTATTCAATAGTATCAATAGGCGTAACATACGGTTGACCGCCTGACAAATTTTTTACAGAAACTTTGACGTAAGGTGGTGCGATGCGTTTAATGTGCGCTTCGAAAAGTTTGAAAATTTCTTCATTCGATTGGTTTGGCACTAAGCGCATCGAAATTTTTGCCGTTGCCTTTGAAGGCAAAACTGTTTTAGCACCTTCACTCGTGTATCCACCCCAAATGCCGTTAACATCCAACGTCGGTCGAATGCGTGTGCGCTCTTGCGGTGTGTAACCGTGCTCGCCAAAAACAGCGGCGATGTCTAAATGTGTTTTATATTTTTCGAGATCGAACGGCGCTTTATCCATTTCTGCGCGTTCGGCGAGTGATACTTCTTCGACTTTATCATAAAAACCTGGTATCGTAATTCTGTTGGCGCAATCTTGCAAAGATGCAATCATGGCGCACAAAGTATTTATCGGATTGCCGACAGTTCCACCATAAACACCCGAATGTAAATCGCTATTAGCACCAATGACTTCCACTTCTGTGTAAACCATGCCGCGCAAACCTGTTGTAATACTCGGCGTGTCGTTACCCAGAATAGATGTATCGGAAACTAAAATAACGTCGCATTTCAATAAATTGGCATTTTCTCTGCAAAATGCTTCGAGACTCACGGAGCTTATTTCTTCTTCGCCTTCTATACAAAACTTCACGTTGCAGGGTAAAGTATTCGTATTAATCATCGCTTCAACCGCTTTGACGTGCATAAAAAATTGTCCCTTATCGTCGCAACTGCCGCGCGCAAAAATCGCACCTTCGGGGTGAATATCAGTTATTTTTATTGTTGGTTCAAACGGTGGTGTGTGCCAAAGTTCTAAAGGTTCAGCAGGTTGGACGTCGTAATGTCCGTAAACTAAAACGGTTGGTGCGTTGGCATCAATTATTTTTTCGCCATAAACAACCGGAAATCCTTTTGTTTTTATGACGGCTACCTTATCTAAACCAATTTTTTTAAGATGTTCAGCAGTTACATCAGCAGCGTGTAAAACATCAGCGGCGTGTTCCGATTTAGCAGAAACCGACGGGATGCGTATGAGTGATTTGAGTTCTTCGAGGAAACGATCTTTATTTTGGTTAATATAAGTTTGAAATGGCTGCATATTATTTTTTAGAAAAGTGAGTTAGGTGATATTTGAAAGTGCAAATTAAAAAGAAATTTTTGATTTCATTTCAGTTTTTTTATTTTTTAAGTATTTAGTAACTTATAACATCTCAAATGAACTACTTTTAGTTAAGACGCTATGAACGTTAAAAAAGTCTCTTAAGTGTATTATGAATTTAAAAATTCTCCTAATTTTTTTTTAAGAAGGGCTAAATCAATATCGGTTACGAGTTCGCCTTTGTGTGCATAACCTATTTTGCCTGTTTCTTCTGAAACCATTAATGCTAACGCGGAAGTTGCTTCAGAAATACCTAATGCCGCGCGATGTCGCAAACCTGCTTCGGTGGGTAAATGAAGCGAAGCACTGACGGGTAAAATACATTTAGCCGCGCGAATAATTTTTTCATCAATAATAACGGCACCGTCGTGCAATGGGCTATCGCGCAAAAAAATACTCCTCAAAATAGTTTGCTGAATGGCACAATTTAAAATAATGCCCGTTTCTACGTACTGTTCTAAATTCGTATCTTTAGTAACTACAATCAACATACCCGTTTGTGCCTGACTTGATTCGAGCATCGCACTGACAATTTCTTGAATTTCGGCAGTGTAGTTTTTTGCGGATGTCCGCGCTTTAAATAATGTGGCGAACTGTCCTGTCAAAGTTTGGTTACCGAGTACCACCAGAAATCGGCGTAATTCTGGTTGAAAAACAATTGCTAAAATAATCACCCCTAAACTTATAAACTGGTTAAGGAGCAGCGTCAACAAATCCATGTGAAGCGTCCGCACAATAAGCCAAGCCACATATAAAACAGCAACGCCTGCTAAAATGCGCAACGCCAATGAGCCGCGTAATAAATTATACACCCACTTCAATATAAAAGCAACTGCTACTATATCAACCAGATCAAAAAAGTGTAGTTTAAAAATGCTCATATCGAATAGCAAAACCATAAGCGATATTATTTGCCAAAATTACATAAACAATTACGAATTACGAATTACCATTTCGGTTCTTTTCAATTTTTCGTAATTCGTAATTCGTAATTCGTAATTGTTTATGTAATTTTGATTTTCAATTGATGATTTTATTTTATGAATGATATTTTTGCAAATCGCCAATTAGACGCGTTACGCGTTTTAAATTCTTTAAAGTGCTTGTTTTTAAGTGTAGGATTTTTGTTTTGTGTCCCTAAAATATTTGGACAAACACAAAGTGGTGGTTATAAAATAGAAAAATTACCTACGTCCATCAATACGCCGAGTGCAGATGAAATTTCGCCCGTCATCAGTATGGATGGTAAAACGCTCTTTTTTACGCGCGCTAAAAGCGAAGAGTTTAACCAAACTATATGGATTGATGGCGAGGATGTATCGGTAGCGATGAAGTATAAAGACATTTTGCACAATATGGCAAAAATTTATTCGGAAATAGCGGGCTATACTATTTTTGATCCTGTGCATTCTGAATTCAACCAAGATATTTGGTACGCCGAAAGTATAGATTCTATTTTTGACCACGTCGTGCATCCTACCCAACCATTAAATAATATTTTACCGAATAGCATTTGCTCAACTACACCCAAACCAAACCAATACGTCGTTATTAATCAGTTTTCGCGTGAAGGTGGAATGTCTCGCGGATTTAGCATCGTCACAAAAAATGAAGATCATTCTTGGAGCGAACCACAACCGATAGTTATTAAAAATTTTGATGCGACGGCAGATATTAGTCTCACGATGAGTATTGACGGTAACGTAATCATCATTTCTATTCCTGGAAAAGACAGCTACGGCGATAACGATTTGTACATCTGCTTTAAAGAAGGCGATAATACATTTTCTGAGCCTAAAAATATGGGAGCAGCCATTAACACAAAGTACAGAGAAGTTACGCCCAATTTAAGCGCCGATGGGAAAGAATTATATTTTGCATCTAATAGACCAGGTAAAGGCGGATTAGATTTATATTATGTGTCGCGCATTGGCGAAAATTGGAATAGATGGTCGGAAGTGCGTCATTTTGTATATCCTATCAATACTTCAGCAGATGAAGCGCAACCGTATTTTAGTCCGAGTACGGGTAATTTATATTTTTCTTCGCGTCGCGATGGTTCGAGCGATATTTATAGCGTCAATATTGCGCCACCCGAACCCGTTGAAATTTTAATAATGGGGCGCGTAATCAATTCAAAATCGAAAAATATTATTGATGGACGTATTTTATACGGCGATGCTGACAGCAGCAATTATCAGAATTATGTTGAAACAAACGGTGGTCGGTTTTTTATAAAAGTGCCTCGCGGCAAAAAAATAAAAATGCTCGCCATGCGCCCTGGTTATATTGACCATGAAGTGGGATTAAAATTTGAATTTAATACCTACTACCCAACGCAAGAAATTACACTGCAACTCGATTCTGTCACCGTTGGCTCAACCATTGCGCTGAACCCGATATTTTTTGAGCAATCGAAAGCCTACATCAAAAAAGAATCGTACGAAGAATTAGATTACTTAGCGAGCATTTTGAAAAAATTTCCTGAAATTTGTGTACGCATTGAAGGTCATACCGATAATCAGGGTAAAGCAGGCGAATTGCAAAAACTTTCAGAAGATCGGGCAACGGAAGTCAAAAAGTTTTTGGTGCGCAATAAAATTAATCCAAAGCGATTGGAATCCATCGGTTTTGGTGCTTCGCAACCTCTTTTAGACAATTCGACTGAAACGAGTCGCAGCAAAAACCGCCGTGTGGAAGTTAAAATTGTGCGTATACAATATGGTCTTTAGTTGATAGTTGGTAGTTGACAGTTTGTTTGGTGCTCTTATACTCTCAACTAATAACTCTCAACGAACAACACTCAACGAACAACGATTTATGACAACTACAGACTATCAAGAACTTGCCGCTACATTACCCACTGAGCCTGGCGTTTATAAATTTATAGGCGTGAAGGAAGTGATTTTGTATGTCGGCAAAGCTAAAAATTTAAAAAATAGATTAGGTTCTTATTTTGGTGAGCGCAAAGACCGACAAATAAAAACCAAAGTCATGATTAATTCGGCGGTGCGATTAGAATATACCATCGTCACGAGCGAGCAAGATGCGCTTTTATTGGAGTGTCAACTCATCAAACAGCATCAACCGCGTTACAACGTCATGCTGAAAGATGGCAAAACGTATCCTTATATTTGTATTAAGAACGAAAATTTTCCACGCGTTTTCACAACGCGGCGCGTTATTCGCGATGGGTCCACCTATTTTGGTCCATACACTTCGGGAGGTCGCGTTTTTATCCTTATGGATTTAATTAAACAACTTTTCCCTTTGCGCACTTGTCCGTTAGCGTTAACACCAGAAAATATAAAAAAAGGAAAATTTAAAGTCTGTCTCGAATATCACATCAAAAACTGCATGGGTGGTTGCGTTGGTTTTGAAAAAGAAGCCGAATACAATGAAAAAATTGCGCAAATAAAAAATATTTTAAAAGGACACTTCAGTGAAGTGCGGCAACACATAAAACGCGAAATGGCAACAGCCGCCGAAAATTTAGATTTTGAAGCTGCACAAGCGAATAAAGAAAAACTCTCTGCATTCGATGACTACCAATTTAAATCCACGATTGTTTCAACCACAATTACAAACGTTGATGTTTTTGCTATTGCTACTGACGACAAAAAAGCCTATGTTAATTATTTAAAAATAGCAAACGGTGCCGTCATTCAAGCCTTTACGTTGGAACTATTAA
This sequence comes from Saprospiraceae bacterium, assembly GCA_043786955.1. Taxonomy (GTDB): domain Bacteria; phylum Bacteroidota; class Bacteroidia; order Chitinophagales; family Saprospiraceae; genus JAAFJT01. The sequence goes on along the minus strand of JAYVVO010000406.1, from coordinate 3,432 downwards.
AAAATATGGACGAAGAGGAAGATACGATTTTAGCGTTCGCTATTCCTTACCTTCGCGAAAAATACCATAGCAAAAATACTGAAATTTTAGTCCCGTTTGAAGTCGTCTTAGAAGACGAGTGGATAAACGTCATCATCCCAAAAATTGGCGACAAGAAAAAACTGCTCGATCTCTCTATTAAAAATGCAGAATTTTATGTTTTGCAACAACGCAAAGAAGAAGCACTGCGCGCGCAAAAACAAACTTCGAGTGAACGCATACTCAGCACGCTTCAAAAAGATTTGCGCATGAAGGAGCTACCTGAACATATCGAATGTTTCGATAACTCGAATTTGCAAGGCACAAATCCCGTTTCAGCGTGCGTCGTTTTCAGAAATGCCAAACCTGCTAAACGCGATTACCGACACTACAACGTCAAGACCGTTGAAGGACCTAATGATTTTGCTACAATGGAAGAAGTTGTGTTCCGTCGTTATAAACGTTTACTCGCCGAAGGCTCTGCACTACCCCAACTTATCATCATTGACGGTGGTAAAGGACAACTTTCGGCAGCGATGAAAAGTTTAGAAGGTTTGGGTTTAGCAGGAGCTATGACGGTTGTTGGTATTGCAAAAAATTTGGAAGAAATTTTCTTCCCTAACGATGGCATACCGCTTTATATTGATAAAAAATCTGAATCGCTCAAACTCATCCAACAATGTCGTGATGAAGCGCACCGATTCGGTATCACATTTCACCGCAACCAACGCTCTAAAAATTTTCTCACCACCGAACTCGAAGGTATTGAAGGCGTTGGTGAAAAAACGATTGAAAAACTCCTTACACATTTCGGATCAGTGAAGCGCATTAAAGATGCGAGTGCTGAAGATTTACAAGCCGTCGTCGGTAAAGCCGCTACTAAAAAAGTGATTACTTTTTTTGCGAAAGATAAAGTGAGTAGTGGGGTATAAGTTGTGAGTGATATGAAGTTTTTTATTACGCCGCATATATTCATTTGGTGTTCTTAAACATCCATCCGTTTGTAGATGGAAATGGGTGAGCAACACGACTGATTGAAAAATGGTTTTTAGCAAAAAAATTAGGCGACAAAATATGGTGCATAACTTCTGAAAAAAATTATTGGACGCACAGAACCAATTATTATAAAAACCTGCAACTTGGAGCAAACTACTATGTTGTAAAATATGAGGGGTGTGAATCATGAGAAAAGTATTCCGTTTTTATTGATGCTACCAAAAGCTTTCATAAATTCCGACCACGAAGATGTGTTGGGTTCAAATTAAATTATTTACAAGAATGTTTGTTTTTTTAAAAAAAAATGTAACTTCGCAAAACATAAAACTCTATTGAGAAATCTAAAATTAGAAAACGATGTTAAATCGCGTAATATTAATTGGAAATTTGGGTAAAGACCCTGAAATAAAAAAACTTGAAAATGGTAGTACTGTCGGAAAATTTCCGGTAGCAACGAACGAATACTACCGCGACAACAACAACGAACTGCAACAGCAAACCGAATGGCACGATGTGGTAGTGTGGCGACAATTAGCAGATCAAGCAGAAAAAATTTTGCGGAAAGGTGCCTTGGTTTATATTGAAGGTAAAATTTCACACCGCAAATACACAGATAAAAATGGTGTAGAGCGCACGTTGACAGAAATTGCAGCCAGTGCTTTTAAATTGCTGGACAAAAAAGAAGCTAATCCGATGGCGCACCGCGAAACTAATTTTCCAACTTCGGAACTGGTACACATTGCGCGTACGCCGAATTCGAGCGATGTCAATGGTACAAACACTTCCGACGATGATTTACCGTTTTAATAACTTTAATTTTTTTATGCGGTATTCACGCGCTTTATTAGTCAATACAATTGCTTTTTTCTGTCTCATTTTTTTGGAACCTTCTTGCGATAATATCATTTATACGCCTAAACCGCGTACCTATCCACGCGTTACTTTTCCCGAAAAGAGTTATCAAGCATATACTAACGGCGATTGTCCTTTTACTTTCAACTATCCGAAATATGCGCGTATTGAGCGCGATTCACTTTTTTTTGAAGAAAAAGCACCTTCCGATTGTTGGTTCAACATTATTGTACCCGATTTAAACGCAGTCATTTATTGCAGCTATTACCAGATTGACAAAAAAAATAATTTTGAGAAACTCAACAACGATGCGTTTTCGCTCGCTGGTAAACACACGACTAAAGCCGATTTTATAGATCAGTTGCCGATAAAAAAACCGAATAAAGTGTCGGGATATGTGTTTAATATTGAAGGACCTGCTGCGTCGCCATTTCAATTTTATTTGACAGATAGTACGCACCATTTTTTGCGCGGCGCGCTTTATTTTAAATCGGAAGCCAAACCCGATTCGCTCAAGCCAATGATTGAATTTATGAAAACCGACATCATAGAGATGATTAATACTTTTGCTTGGAAAAAATAAAATACAATGAGCATCAACGTAAAAATAGAAAATTCTTGGAAAGAAGTCCTTGTTGAGGAATTTGATAAACCGTATTTTGAAACACTCGTGCAGTTTTTAAAAACAGAGCGCGCAGCAGGTCGCACCATTTATCCGCCAGGAAATTTAATTTTTAATGCTTACGAACGTACGCCTTTCGATAAAGTCAAAGTGGTAATTCTTGGTCAAGACCCTTATCACAATCCAGGTGAAGCAATGGGGCTTTCATTTTCTGTTCCTAAAAATGTGCGTGTGCCACCCTCATTACAAAATATTTATAAAGAATTGGTTGACGATGTCGGTGTGCCGATGCCAACGCACGGCGATTTAACTGTTTGGGCTGATCAAGGAGTTTTTCTTTTAAACGCCATGCTTACCGTTGAACAAAATAAAGCAGCATCGCACCAACAAGTGGGTTGGCAATTTTTTACCGATGCGACCATAAAAGCACTTTCTGAAAAACGCGAGAAAATAGTTTTTATGCTTTGGGGAAATTTTGCTAAACGCAAAGCTGAACTCATTGACACCAAAAAGCATTTAATTCTGGAAGCCGCGCATCCGTCGCCGTTAGCGCGAAATGCGTTTGCCGGCAGTAAACATTTTTCAAAAGCAAATGCCTATCTAAAACAAGAAGGTATTGCACCAATTGATTGGAAAGTTTAGGGAATAGGGAACAAGTAATAGGGAATTTTTTAAGTAGTGCGTACAGATTGTTCCCTATTCCTTGTTCCTTATTACTTAAAAATTTTTTTATGAAAAAGAAAATTATTGTACTCGGTTGTGCTTTAGCGGCAATTTCAGTAATTCTTGGTGCGTTTGGTGCGCACAGTTTAAAAGCTAAGCTCACTGAGTCTGGATTAGATGTTTTTAAAACGGCGGTGCAGTATCAGATGTATCACGCGATTGCAATTTTATTTGTAGCGCAATGGATTAACGAATTAGGCGAACGTCGTGCGCGACTGATT
>JAYVVO010000405.1:0-3724 GCA_043786955.1 Saprospiraceae bacterium | reverse complement strand
TCTTTCAAGACTTCATCGAAAGCTGGTTTGTTGTTGCTGAATAAATTATTCTGAAATAAAAGTTTATCATTCAATCCGAGTCCGCGTGTCAAATCGGCAACGTGTTGATTAGAAAGTCTATCGGAGAGTTCATTAGAAGTGACTTCATCGAAGAGCGCACTAATACTCGCACTGACTTTAGGTGTCGTAGTTCTCGCAACTTCAACGGGTTTAGGTTGCGGTTTAGGTTGTTCAATGGGTGGTGCAACGTAAACGGGTGGCGGCGGCGTTTCAATTTTCGGTTGTTCAACAATGCGCGCAGGTTCTGGTCTTACAACTTCTTTTTCAGGCGCAAAGTTTGGTGTTGCAGCCACAACTTTATCGCGCGTACCGTAAACATCAGGCATTTCGCTTTCAGAATCAGTATTCTGACGCACAACATTTTCTTTAATTTTTTGTGCAGGCGAAGGTTCGTTTTTAAAGGCAGAAATAACGGAGCCTTCTAAAAAAACTTCGTACAACTGTCGAATATAATTGAGCATGAGATCGCGCTCAATGGTAGAAATATTTTTTTCGTCTGTGCTCATTGCATTGTACAACGAGATTATTTTTTCTAAAGCGAGTTTCGCGGGTTTTAAATTCATGTCGCAATGCTGATTAATAGAAGGTAGTTTGATACGTTTTGACAAAAATAATACATAGTTATTAGAAGCCAATTGGAAATAAAATTATTTTAGAATGGTAATCTAATAATCATCTACTTCTTCAGAAGCTGTCGTTACTTCATTCATTAAATAGGCTTTTAAAAATTCGCCAATGTCGCCGTTTAAAACAGCATCCGTTTGATTTGTTTGGTAGCCTGTGCGGTGATCTTTCACCCGTCTATCGTCAAGAACATACGAGCGAATTTGACTTCCCCATTCATTTTTAGTTTTACCCGCTTCAATTTTTTCGCGCTCGGCGGCTTGTCTTTGCAATTCGCGTTCGTAGAGTTTTGATTTCAACATTTTTATAGCGGTCTCTCTGTTCTGAATTTGTGAACGTTGCGACTGGCATTCCACAACGATGCCTGAAGGTAAATGTCGCAAGCGAACAGCAGATTCTGTTTTATTGACGTGCTGACCACCTGCACCACTCGCACGAAATACATCCCAATCGCAATCGTCGGGTCTAACTATAATTTCAATCGTGTCATCCACCATCGGGTGCACAAAAACAGAAGAGAACGAGGTCATGCGTTTGCCTTGTGCATTAAACGGACTAACGCGCACCAACCGATGCACACCGTTCTCGCCTTTAAGCATACCAAAAGCAAAATCGCCATTCACCTCAATTTCAATGGAACGCAAACCTGCCGAGTCACCTTCAACGCTGTTGAGTTCACTGAGTTTATAACCATTTTTTTCTGCCCACATCACGTACATTCTGTAAAGCATCGCCGTCCAGTCACACGCTTCAGTGCCACCTGCACCCGCATTAATTTCTAAAATGCAGCCGAGCACGTCTTCAGGTTTATTCAGTGTCGCTTTAAATTCGACTTCTTCTACTACGGCGACAGCGCGTTGATACACCGCTTCAACTTTTTCTTCCGAAGAATCCCCCTCATGAAAAAGTTCAAACTCTAAATCGCAGTCATCCACTAAATTTTGAATTTTGGTGAAATCTTCTACGCGTTTTTCGAGTAGGCGCATCGCTTTCATTGTCGTTTGCGCGCGAACGGCATCGTTCCAAAATAACGGATCGCCCGTTTTTATTTTTAAATCGGCAATTTCTTTTTGTGCGTTAACAACGTCAAAGATACCTCCTTAACAACAGCAACTTATCTTTAAGTTCTGCTAAATTTTCGTGTGTCATATCGAGTTTTGAAAAAAGTCTGCAAAAGTACGGATATTTTGTTGCTTGCGTGTGGATTGGAATGCTAAAATTTATAAATCGCCAATAAGCAGTTTAAAGCGGATTTTTTTTAAAGCCTTAACCTTTGTTACGCAAGGTGCAGCGCACCTTAACATTTGTAGAAGAAAGCAAAATAAAGCTTCGGAAGGTACAGCGCACCTTAACTTAAAGCAAACTATATTGAGGTGGGCAGCACCTCCCTGCATAACATCAGAACTTTAAAAATGATAATGATATTTTAATAGCATTGTCTTTGCGACTATCACAAGTATTAAAGTTTCTACAAATCTGTTTGCATACACACCTTTTTGACTATTTCCCGCCCATTAGAAATCACTTTAAAACCATAAACAGAAGTGGCAACGGCGCAACCGATAACTACAAAAGTTGTGATTAAATATTCGGGTAAAGATTTTTTAAGCATTTGGAGGATACCAATTATTGCAATAACGGATGTCCACGTTGCTGAGTAGTAATCAAATTTTCTTCTGAATACGGGGGCTAAAGGAAAAAAATGTAACCCCACAATGAGTGCAAAACAAGGAACAAAAAATTCGTCATGGTTTATATTTACTAAAATGTTTTTGACAATAAAAATCGCTAAACCTTCAATAACAAAAATGATTATGAATGATTTATTTTGCTTTTTTTCGGATGTAGCTTGTAGTTCGATTGCTGCGGGTAATTTTTTTCAACAGATGAAAACACGAAATAAAAATAAAGAAAAACTAAAATGATTACTAAGAATGTAATGCCAACAAGTCTGTAATCTCTATTGGCTAAAGCGACTTCAGCAATAATTGCCCAGACTGTTGTGAAAGGTGTCATTAAAAATAAACCGCCTAACGGTTTCAGCATGTCGTTTTTTGTAAAATTAGTCATGCGTAAAATTTTTAAAATAAATTATCATTGGTGTTCTAAATCAATCACTTTAGTTAAAATTCGTTCTGAAATAAAAAACAAGCTAAGTTTATGCTTTCATAGACAACTCCCAAAATTAAAATTTAGAAATCAACTTAATAATTTAATACAATTCACTTATGCGCAGAAAAGATTTTATAAAAAATACGTCCTTAGCAGCCGCATATATATCTATGATGCCACATTCTTTTTTATCAAATAGCCATTCTAAAGACGAAGAGAAAGTGCGCATTGCTATTATTGGCGTCGGTTTTCGCGGAACAGATCATTTAGAGCTTCTTTTAAAAAGAAAAGATGTTGAGGTAGTTGCATTTTGCGACATTGAAGAAAGAAGTCTCGCTGCGGCTAAAAAAATTGTTACTAATAATGGCGCGAAAATGCCGCAAATTTTTACAGGTGATGTGTATGCTTGGAAAAAAATGCTCGAACTCAAAAATTTAGATGCCGTACTTATTGCAACGCCATGGGAATGGCATAAACCGATGGTGATTGGTGCGCTCGAAGCGGGCATAAAATATGTTGCGACCGAAGTCATTCTCGGCATAACGTTGCAAGATCATTGGGATGTCGTTTTAGCTGCCGAAAAGCACAACGCGCATGTCATGATGCTCGAAAATGTTTGCTATCGGCGCGATGTGATGGCAGTTTTAAACATGGTTCGTCAAGGTTTGTTCGGCGAATTAATTCATTTGCAAGGCGGTTATCAGCACGATTTGCGCGAAGTAAAATTTAACGACGGCAAGCAAGGTTATGGTGGTGGCGTTGAATTTGATGAAAAAGGATATTCCGAAGCGCATTGGCGCACGCATCACTCGGTTTATAGAAACGGCGATTTATATCCGACGCACGGCATCGGACCGATTGCGAATTACGTCAACATCAATCGCGGCAACCGATTTACAAACTTGTGTTCATTTTCAACCAAAGCGCG
>JAYVVO010000404.1:0-10370 GCA_043786955.1 Saprospiraceae bacterium | reverse complement strand
TTTTCATTTTTAAATTTTAAACATCAGGTTTCCAAACAACGTTATCAAAATTTTGCACAGTATCGTTTAAAACTTTAACGCCTTCGCTTTCTAAAAATGCTTGCATAATTTCTGGAGGCGAAAAATGATGCCGACCACTCAATTCCCCTTTTCGATTTACAACGCGGTGCGCCGGTACATCTTCTCTGCCATGACAATTATTGAGCGCCCAACCGACCATGCGCGCAGAACCCAGCGTTAAAAAATCCGCAATCAGTCCGTACGTACAAACGCGTCCGCTCGGAATGCAGCGGACAACATCGTAAACGTTTTCCCAGTAAGTCGGTATCTGTTTCATAGTTTATTTCAATTCGTTGATTTATATTATTAGCTTCTTAAAATTAGATGTAAATTTGGGCGTTTATTTTTTAATTCTAAAATTTAAAAATTATGCGCATTCAGAAAAATTATTTTTTACTGTTTTTATTACTAACAAACGTTATTGTTTTGAAAGCACAAACCATTGAAAAAAAAGTGTGTCCACCTTCTGAAACGGAGGCGTACAATGCATACAAAACAAAAAAAGTTGATGGCAAACATTTTGGTGATGCGATTGATACACACAATGCGATTACTTACGGCAAATTATTGGAGCGGATTCAAAAAACGCAAAAGATTGCTGATGTAAAAGTGGAAGGCACTGTTGAAGCAGTTTGCCAAGCGCGTGGTTGTTGGATGAATTTAAAAGGTGAAGCAGGCGTGCAACCGATGATGGTAAAATTTAAAAATTATGCTTTTTTTATGCCAAAAGATATTAAGGGCAAAAAAGTTGTAATGATGGGTGAAGCATTTAAAGAAACAGTTTCAGTGGATGAGTTGCGCCATTATGCAGAAGATGACGGAAAAACACCTGAAGAAATATTAAAAATTACTAAACCCGAAGATAAAATTAGTTTTACGGCGCGTGGCGTAATTGTTTTAGACTAAAAAAGCTGTGAGCCATGAGCTTTGAGCTATTAGCCCTGCTCGCGATTATGAAGCTGGGAACTTTTCGTTCGTAGCTCGAAACTAATTAATTAATCTGTTTTGATAGGATTGAGATTGCTTATTTTAAAAAGAAATTTAATTGTACGTTGCTTATTGCTTGTTGTTAGTAAATTATCAACCATCAATACTCAACGTGTAATTAAATTATTGGTATTAATTTTGGGTTTTGCAATAAAATTAAACGCGCAACAACCCGTGCCACCTACTGGCGATGAACGCAATACGCCCAATGCAACGCCTACGGAAAATCTCGATACTCTTTTGACAAAAGAGCAAGAGCTTGATACAGCAGCTATTAGTTATTTTAGTTTAAACAACAGATTGAAAGTTGAATCAGAACACGACTCGCTGCTCAATAATCATTTTGAACAACACGATCCTGTTTTTAGACAAGAATATGATTACGCGCATCTCGGTTTCCCTGCTACACCCGCACATCCGTTGTGGATTTCACCGAATGCAACAACGGGTTTAGATTTAGGCTTTCATGCTTTTGATATCTATGCCGTTTCGCACAATACAATTAAATTTTACAATCAAACAAAAACATTTAGCGATGTTTTTTATTCGGGTTCGACGCAAAATAATTCGCTCTTTGAAGCAAAAATCGCCCGCAATTTCGCGAATAATTTACATCTCACCGTTGATTATAGGCGCGTTTCAACGCTGTTCATAACAGAAAACGATTTGCCCAGCGTTCGGAATACATTATATTCTGTTCCGCGCGGAAGAACAACGACGCTCGGTATAGGTTTATGGTATCAGGGTGCGCGCTACGAAAGTTTCTTGACTTACACATCGCATTTAGTTTCAGAACTCGATAGAGGTGGCATCACAACAAGTACGACTTTTGATACAACCAATACTTCCAATTCAACGGCATTATTAGCAAAAGTTAATCCGAATGCGCAATCGCGATATGAACGCTATGATTATACGTTCCAACATTTTTTTCGGCTCGGTAAAGTTGATACTGTTCCGAATGCACCCGAACACAGACAATATAAAGTGGCGCACACAGTACAGCTTTCTACGACAAAAAATTTTAATTTCGATTTCGCCACAGACACTACCGACTTAGTAAATAAGCAAAATTTTTATGGGAAACTTTTTTCAGATACACGTGGGTTACAACTTAACTTAAACACGCTGCGTTTTGCGAATACGGTTTGGATTTCGACAGAAAAAAAACCAAAACTCCGCAAAGTGCAAACTCCTAACTTTTCTGATTCTTTACATTTTCCACCTAAACTCAGTGCCGCTGATTCACTTAAAAGAAGTTTTAAAGCATTCCGCAGCGATACAATTCCACCTAAAATATTATCTCACATTGATTCTGTCGCTTTGCTTACGAAATTAAAAAGTGATTCTACGCGCGCACTATTACCGCTCGATACGACGACAAGTAAATCAGCGGATAATTTAGAAATTGGGTTGATGCACGAATTTTGGTCAATCAAAGATGGCAGTTCGTTGCAGCATCCTCAAAATCTGATTGGTTTAGCGCGATTTCGATTTGCGCCTACACCCAACATAAATGCGCAAGCAACAGGGCAAATTAATTTTCTCGGAAACAATGTGGGCGATTATGCTTTCGGTGCAGATTTTACGACTGTAGTTCCGAAAATAGGTTCACTCATTATCAGTGCGAAGAATCAATTGTTCTCACCTACTTTTTTACAAAACCAATTACTCATAACTGATTCACTCATTTGGCAAAATAATTTTTCTAAAACGCTTCAAACAAGCTTTTCGGGTAAATTGGTGATTGATATCATTGATGTTGCACTGCAAGGTTCGTACACTTTAACCAACAACGCGATTTATTTCGACCAAACTTATACGCCCCAACAATCGGGTGCACCTGTAAGTTTGTTACAACTTTCTGCGAAAAAACAAATAGCCGTTGGTATTTTTCACTTCGAAACGCAATTGCTTTTTCAAAAATCATCACAATTTTTTGTGCCTGTACCGAGTTTCTATACTAAAAGTAGTTTTTTTGCTGAAGGGCGAATTTTTAAACGTGGTATGTTGGTGCGCGGTGGATTTGATTTACGTTATGCCAGTGCCTGGTTTGCCCCTGGTTATATTCCGATTATCAATCAATTTTATGTGCAACAAACCCGAGAAATTGCCCCAGCTCCCGTGGTTGACGTATTTTTTTCGGCGCAAGTTAAACGTTTGCGCGTTTTTATAAAACTTGAAAATGTGGCAGGTGCATTTACCAATCGCGTCAATTACGAAACGTATTTATACCCTACACCCGATTTTTCGACAGGCGGTGCTATTTACACGCCGTTGCGTTTTGGTTTGCGCTGGCAGTTTTTAAATTGAAAAGGAATAGGGAATAATGAACAGTGAATAGGAAGCAGGGGATAACTAAAAATGAAAACGAAATAATTAATTTTTTTAAAAAGCGCTGCAAACGCGACACGTTTCAGCAGCTTGCTAAGTTGCATGAAATGAACAATGAAGAAATGAAAAATAATGAATCGAAAGATTTTTCTTTCGTTGTGCGCAGCATATTTAAGTACGCCTTGTTTTTTGGCGTAGGCAGTGCCATTATGATTTGGCTATATAGTTCGCAGAATAATGCCTTTCAATCGCAATTAAAATTGGAGGGTAAAGTCGCCTATCCGTTATATCAAAAAATTATTGCCGATTTCAAATCCATTCATGTTGCTTGGTTGCTGTTGGTTTTTGCCGCTTTCACACAAAGTAATTATTCGCGCGCGGTGCGTTGGCGAATGTTGATGGAGCCGCTCGGTTTTGTACCAAAAACATTGAATTGCTTTTACGCCGTTAACGTTACATACTTAACCAATTTATGGATGTCGCGAGCAGGTGAATTTGTACGTGCGGGTTCGTTGGCGCGCATCGAAAAACAATCTATGTCGAAAGTCATGGGAACAGTTGTTGTTGATCGGGTTTTAGACTTAATTTCTTTGGCACTGATTGTGTGTTTTGCTTTTTTTATTGAGTACGGAACGCTTTGGAGTTGGCTCGATAAAAATATGGGTTCTGGAGATGGTAGTTATAGATTATTGCAATCAACGTGGTTTATAATTTTAATTGGTTTTTCTGTCGCAGCTTTAATTATTTTATTTATTCTTAGAAAAAGAATTTTACAATTGCCGCTCATTAATAAAGTCGCACCTTTTGTTCAACGCTTTTCAGATGGTGTAAAATCTATTCGTTACGTTAAAAATTTGCCGCTGTTTTTATTTCACTCCATCACAATCTGGGTGATGTACTTTTTGATGACTTACTTTTGTTTTTTTGCATTTCCGCCGACGGCACATTTGACGGCATTAGCGGCTTTGACCGTTTTTGTTTTCGGAACTTTCGGTGTTCTTATTCCTTCACCGGGCGGCATGGGAACTTATCATTTTTTAGCAACGTCCGCCTTGCTACTTTATAACGTAAAAGGCGACGACGCATTTTCCTTTGCGAACATTATGTTTTTCTCGATACAAATTTTTTATACAATTGTGGTCGGTTCTATTTCTGGTTATTTGCTCAATCGTGCAGGTAAAAATAATAATCTCGCACAAAACCGTAATTTTGATTCAAAATTTAGTCCTATTTCATAAAAAATTGAAGAGAAAAATATTTTATCGAACTTCAAAAGTATAACTTCCCCAAAAACTTTCGTAATCGGCTTTGGTAATATCAGAATATAATTCCATTCTTACTAAGCTAATCATCCATTCACCCCGTTCAGAAATCGGAATTATGGCTACACCTTTCACATCTGTTTTATAAAATGCTTTTACTTTCAAAGAATCCATTGATTTACACCAACTACGAACTGTTTGACTGACGAGTGGTTTTCCTTTAAATTCAAAGCGAAAAGCGATTGAATCTTGTTTTTTTAATTTATATGGATTTGTGAGTGGTGTTATTTCGAGTGGCATATTAGTTTTTACTGAATAAGCATCGGTTTGCATATCGCCGACCTGAATTAAAGTTTTTGCACAACGTTGGTAAAATTCGCGCGAACGTTTGGCTGTATCGCCATGAACTAAACGGTATTGTGCGATGTTTTCGATACCATCTTCTTTCAAATACTCTTCAAATTTGTAACCCGCCAATTCTATAAAAGAAGGCTTTGATTGCAAAGCGATTAAGTAATTGCCATTTTTTTTAGGTTTAAAATTTGTTGGTAGACTGTCTGAAACGGCAAGCGGTTCAACAGATTCTTTTCCATCTTTCATTGAAAAACATTTCAACCATAGCATTCGCTTTGCGCGGTTTGCCCAATTATCAGCTTTAAAATCTTCTCCCACCGAAGGATTAATAATAACTTCTTCGTTCAATCTGAAAAAGTATTTGTTGGGTGCTAACCAGAATTCGTGTGCAGAAACTATGGTGACAAACAAAAGAGAATACAGGAAAAGGATTTTACGTTTCGACATGAGTGTAATATTTTAGGCTTGATTGAAAGATTTTATTTTATTTATTGAGGCATCAAAATTAATTAATTTACTGGACTGTAAATTTGATTTGCTTTGATTTCTATGTTCACCTTACAATATACGTTAATTTACTTCCACAAAAAAACGCGCAAAAAATTTTTTCAACTTTTTGCGCGCATTTTTCCTCCGTTAAAAAATAATTCGATTAGTATAACTTATCTTCAATGCGTTCTAAATTGAAAATAATTTTTTCGGGCGTGTTGTTCGCCACCGTTACAGAATAATCCATTTGTAAAAAGCCAAACTCTTTATTGTACAAAAAAGTCGCTGTCGAATTTATATCGTGAAAATTCGGTTTGCTTTGCGCTTTAATAATTTGGCACGGCACAAGCCTATTATTAAACCAAACGTCTTTAGTTCCTGATGGTGTATATTCAAACTCCAACGTCAGGGGTTGTAAATTTTTATACTTTCTGTTGAGCGTAATCTCTTTCGATTCGCACCAAGTATTATCAGAACTCAAATTATTTTGTTCTGGATTCGGCGCATACTCTAAAAAACGAAAATACGAATTACTCGGTTGATGAATCGCTACTTTAGAATCTGTTTCTACAACGCTTGAAACCTCGGAAAGTAAATTTAAAACACCTCTGAAATTAGAATACTCGTACTTAACAACAGTTTGATCAGCGCTTTTAGGAATTTTAATCTTTTTGTTCATCACTTTCAGCCGTACTTTGTTGATTAAATAACTATTCGGCGTGTCGTGAAACTGGAGATCAAAATTCAGAATGGTGTCTTTGCCATCTAAATGCCAGTCCGGAATAATTGAAATTTTAGTGCTTTTATTATTGACATCCGTTATCGGGATGTAATAATCATAAATAAAATCGCGATTACATTTAAAAATTTTAGCGTTCTCAGTAGAATCGGTTGCCTTAATGAGTGTACCAACAGTGGGATTATCTTTGTAACGATACACATCAGGAATAGCTAAAAACTGCGCGTGTAAATTAAATTGGGATACAATAAGAAAAACTAAAAGGGATTGTGCAAAAATGAAATTTCTCATGTTAAAATGTTTGTACTGTTCTAAATGTTCAAAATAAAGATAACAGTTTTGGCTTGCAGTCACAAAATTTGGAGAATTTTTCCGATATATCAAGTCTTTTTATATTTCGTTAACAATGTTTATATTTTTTGTTTAGTAATCATATATTTATTTATTTTCAAAAATTGATTTTTTGATTTTTTTTAAGTAGAAATCCGCAATTTGAACTTGGTTTATCATAGAACAGTAAAATTATCCTAAACTTCACACTAAGTTGTGAAAAGGTGGTGAACACGCGTTAATTTTGCGACATTAAATAAAATGAATGGATTTGTTTTCTTTGGAAGGGAAGGTTGCAATAGTTACAGGTGCGTTGGGTCTGATTGGTAAAAATCATTGCGAAGCATTAGCAGATGCAGGTGCTCATGTAGTTGTAGCCGATATAAACGGTGAAGCATGCGAAAGTTTTGCAAAAAATTTAGGAAAAAATCATCTTGGAATAGCTTGCAATGTCACGGACGAAAAAAATTTAACTGCAGCACGGGATGCTATATTAAAAAAATTTGGAACGATTGACGTGTTGGTAAATAATGCCGCCATCAACGATATGTTTGAAAATCCATTATTGGCAGCAGAACAATCTGCGTTTGAAAAATATCCTGTGGCATCTTTCAGAGCTTCGTTAGAAGTGAATGTAACGGGCGTTTTTTTATGCTCGCAAATTTTTGGAACTGTTATGGCAGCGCAGCGTAGTGGCAGTATTATTAATTTGGCTTCAACGTATGGCATGGTCGGACCCGATCAAAGTATTTATTTAGATGCCGAAGGTAAACGCACGTTTTATAAATCGGCAGTTTATCCGACAACAAAAGGTGCTGTCATAAACTTTACGCGTTTTTTAGCGGCTTATTGGGGTGAAAAAAATGTACGCGTTAATACGCTTTCGCCAGGTGGTGTCGAAAATGCACAGGACGAAACATTCGTTAATAATTATTCAGCCAAAACACCCCTCGGTAGAATGGCAAAACCGAGCGACTACAAAGGCGCGCTCATTTTTTTAGCCTCTGATGCTTCTTCGTATATGACAGGGGCAAATTTAGTGGTTGATGGTGGATGGACTGCGATTTAAGGAATAGGGAAAAGTGAAAAAGTAAAAAGTGAGAAATTATTGAAAGCGCTGAAAGCGCGATATATAATAGAGATGGGTGCAAACCCATCGAAAATAATAACGAAAGCGTAAACCCATCGATAATAATAAAATATAATGGCGAACTTTACGGGTCGTAAAAAAAATAAAAAACAAACCTCGTAGGTTTTAAAAACCTTCGAGGTTAAAATTTTAAAAAATGTTCGAGCAAGTCAGCGCAGAAATAATACAACGCGCACAACGCATAAAAATGGTTTTAACCGATAACGACGGCGTTTTAACGGACGGCAGTGTTTTTTATGGCGAAAATGGCGAAACGTTTAAGCGTTTTAATATTCGCGACGGCATGGGTGTTGAGCGATTGCGCAAACACGTGAGCGTTGAAACGGGTATTATTACTGGTGAATTTTCACCAAGCGTACGTATGCGTTCCGAAAAATTACGCATTACTGAATTACATTTAGGTATTAAAGATAAAACGGAGGTTCTAAACGATATCCTCAAAAGAAATTCATTAGATGTCAGCGAAATTGCTTACATCGGCGATGATACGAATGATGTGGACGTACTTTCGATAGTTGGTTTAGCTGCTTGCCCGAACGATGCTATGGTATTTGCAAAACAAAAAGCGCATTACATTTGCGAAAATAAAGGCGGTCATGGTGCATTCCGCGAATTGGCTGAACTCATCATTTGGGCTAAACAACAATCTACAAATCATAATTTATAAACTCGATTATTCTCACTCAACTTTCTAATAAAAAATGAGCGTTGTAACACTTAAGAACGGAAGAAAAATTGGCGCAGGTCAACCGTGCTACATCATTGCTGAAATTGGGATCAACCACAACGGCGATCTCGAAATTGCTAAAAAATTAATCCACGAAGCCGTCATCGCTAAAGTGGATGCCGTGAAATTCCAAAAACGGACACCTGAAATTGCGGTACCGAAAGATCAATGGAATAATATGCGCGACACGCCTTGGGGTCGTATTACTTATATTGACTACAAGCGCAAAACAGAATTTGGGTATGACGAATACGCAGAAATTGATAGATACTGCAAAGAACTCGGCATAGATTGGTTCGCTTCTGCTTGGGATGCGGAATCTGTTGATTTTTTAGAAGAGTATGATGCCGTGATGTATAAATTAGCGTCGGCTTCTCTAACAGATTTTACTTTGATAAACAGGATTTTGAAAACGGGTCGTCCTATCATGATTTCAACGGGTATGTCGTTGATGCGCGAAATTGAAGCAACGGTAAAATATATTTACGACTTCAACCCGAATTATCCATTGATGATCGCACACGCAACATCAGCGTATCCGTGCAAATTGGAAGAATTAAATTTGAGTATGATTCATACGCTCAGCACGCAATTTCCTAAATGTCCTATCGGATATTCGGGACACGAAACTGGTTTAGCTACAACTATGGCGGCTGTTGTTTTAGGAGCTACTTTTGTTGAACGCCACTTCACTTTAGACCGCGCGATGTGGGGTTCTGATCATGCAGCATCTGTTGAACCAGGTGGTTTCGTGCGTTTAGTTAAAGATATTCGCGATGTTGAAGCGTCATTAGGTGATGGTGTAAAAAAAGTTTATGAATCTGAAATTGGACCAATGCGCCGTTTGCGTTTAAACATTGCGCCTGAGTTCAAAGCTTAAATATATTTAAATCTAATTGTCATAGAAAAGTAATAATTCAAAATTCAATAGAACCTCTTGTCAGTAAAATTGTTTTCAAGAGGCTCTTTATTTTAAGTTTGCACAACCCAACATTTTTTTCCGATGAATTTATCTTTTAATCAGACTGTTCTTTACAGCAGCGTACTTTTAGGAATTATCATTGTCGTGATGATGGTGCTGGAGCGTGTTTTTCCGTATCGAAAAGGTGTTCCGTTTTTTTTGGTGAGAGAAGGTTTTTGGGTTGATTTTGTGTGGTACACACTTATTCAGAATTACGTTCTTAGAATTGTCATTTTTGAATACATCATTGCGCCGATACACGTTAGTATGAATTGGGCACCGTATCAATTTGTAAAATCGTGGTCGCTGCCGATGCAAGTTTTATTTTTTGTTATCACACACGATTTTTATATCTATTGGTTTCACCGCTTTCAACATTCAAGTAAACTTTTTTGGCGCACACACGAAGCGCATCATTCAGGTAAAGTCGTTGATTTTGTAGAAGGTTCGCGATCAAACATTCTTGAAATTATTATCAATCAAACGATAGAATTTTTACCAATTATTATTTTTGGCGCCGATCCACGCGTTGTTCCAATTAAAGGATTGATTGATGCGGGTCAAGGAATGTTTATTCACTCCAATATTGACGTAAAAATGGGACGATTGAAAAAAATTTTTAATTCGCCCGAATTGCATTTATGGCATCATGCGAATTACCAAGAAGTTTTTCACGCTAATTTTTCCACCAAGTTTTCTTTTTGGGATTTTATGTTCGGAACTTCTTACGACCCAGGAAAAAAACCTGGTAACAAACCTGAAAATTGGGGACTTTATTACGATTATCCAAAAGATTATTTTCTGCAGCACGCGTTTACGTTTAAACGCTTCGACGAAAATAATTTGATGAAATATAAATGGTTTGCCGCGTATCACAATTCAAGAAGAAACGTTTTGCATTTTACGGCGCAACAAATAAATAAACGCACAGGTTGGAAAATTGATTTTATGCCACCTACTAAAACAGATTAATGGTT
>JAYVVO010000403.1:0-3745 GCA_043786955.1 Saprospiraceae bacterium | reverse complement strand
GCGTTGAAAGTATGACGATGACGTGTTCGCCAATTTCGGAAAGCAAACCATAAAAACGATTGCGCTCACCAGGATCTAAACCTGCCGTGGGTTCATCTACAATAATCAATTTTGGATTACCGATAAGTGCCTGCGCAATACCAAAACGTTGGCGCATTCCACCCGAATAACTACTCACCGCTTTTTTGCGATGCTCATATAAATTAACGCGTTGTAAAAGCGATTCGACCAAAATTTTTCGTTCTTTGGCGTTCGTTACACCTTTTAATGTCGCTAAATGATCGAGCATTTCCGTGGCAGAGATGCGTGGATAAATTCCAAACTCTTGGGGCAAATAACCGAGCACGCGACGCAACGCATCTTTGTTATTTAAAACGTCAATATCTCCGAGCGTTACTGTACCACTGTCGGCATCTTGCAAAGCTGCAAGCGTGCGCATGAGTGTTGATTTTCCAGCACCATTCGGACCTAATAAACCAAACATTCCTGTCGGAATTGTGAGCGTCACATCGTCCAACGCTTTTACGCCGTTGGAATAAGTTTTTGATAGATTGTTGATTTTAAGTTCCATAACTCTAAAGTGGTTTAATTTAATCTACTTGCTCCGATGAAGATAATACACAAATCTATAAACCACAAAAAGAAGTTAAAAAACTCGACAAAAGTATCCTTTGGATATATCAACGAAAATAAATTAGGGCATTAAAAATTAGGGCATTAAAAAATTCTTTTATTTTTCATACCTTAGTTATTACGTTCTAAGTTCTAATTGTTATCTTCGTACTTCAAAAGTAGATTAACCGTAAAAAAGAAAGGATTGACGAACGAAGAATTTGTACACGAGCTTTACCTCAAACAACTTCAAATTAATAGGTTGTTAGATATCACCGTAGCAATCAATAACGATATTGCTGCCGAGGAGTTATTGCAACTTTACAAAACGCTTATTTGTCGCGAGTTGGGTGTAAAAAAAATGCTTTTGTTTTTACCGCAAGGTGGCGATTGGCGCTGTGCTGTTCACGCAGGAATTCCAGAAGATGAATTGGAAAAAATTCCAACCACACACCTCTCGGGTTATTTTTTACAATTAGGTAACGACATCAAAAAAATTGATCCAACGAACGATATTTTTAAACACTTTACGTTCTTCAACTTTTTTGTGCCTGTCAAACACAAAGATGTTGCAATTGCTTATGCTTTTTTCGGACCGAACAATACGGATGATTTTGGAAAAATTCAACTCATTCTCGCCATTACAAATATCGTAGCTGTATCAATAGAAAATAAACGCCTCCTCATTGAGCAAATTAACGAAGCGCGATTCGATCACGAACTTTCGCTGGCGGAAGAAATTCAACAAAATTTAGTACCTACTAATTTACCGCAATTTAAAAATTTAGAATTTTCGGCAGTTTATAAACCGCATTACGCTGTCGGTGGCGATTATTATGATGTCATTGCGCTTTCCGAAAACCGAACGCTATTGTGCGTTGCCGATATTTCAGGTAAAGGTTTTTCAGCGGCTATGATAATGAGTAACGTGCAAGCAACGCTGCACGCCATCGTTCAATATGTTGAAAACATAAGTGATTACATCGTCCTTCTCAACAAAGCATTGTGGCGTTTGATGCACTCCGATAGATACCTCACGCTTTTTATCGCCGAAATTGATACCGACAAACAAATTATTCGCTATATCAACTCTGGTCATGTGCCACCACTTTTTATTCAAAATAACATAGTCACGCACCTCACAGAAGGCACAACAATTATCGGTTACTTTGAAGATTTGAACGACATAAGCGTCGGTGAAATCAGTATTTCGGAAGGCAGTATGCTCTTAATTTACACCGATGGTTTAACAGATGTTAAAAATCAAAGTGGAGATTTGATTTCAGAAGAATATTTGATTGAATTTGCACGAAATAATAATAACATCGAAGCATCCGCGTTTAATAAACAATTGATGCTCGAGGTTGAAGATTTTAAAAAAGGGTTAGATTTTCCAGACGATATAACAGTTCTGACGTGTAAATTTTTATAAAATTTAATCGTAATTATCTAAGTCTTTATTATTTGCTTGACGACTGCTTCGTTTCTGCGTTGGAAACAATTTTAACGCAATGTGGAGTACGGCAACTGTAGGGTATCTATTAAGCAAACATTTTTAAAATTATTTCAAATTATTTTTCACTCAATTATTTAAATGGACGAATTTTTTACACTCAACGATCTCTCTGCTTTAATTTACAATGAGTTTCAACCTTCGGAAGCTGCTGCTTTTAAGTGCCATATTGCGCATTCATCGCAACTGACTGAGGAGTACAATATGTGTAAAGTTGCATTCAACACGCTCAACAAAACAGCGTTTGAACCTTTAGAGCGTTCCGTAAATGCAATTTTAGATTACAGCCGACGCGCACATTCAGCCGTTATAGGTTGCTAAAATCTGAAAGTTAGAAAATAAAAACGGTATGATTGAATAAATTATGCCGTTTTTATTTTTTGAATTATATTAGAGCCAAATTTCAATCCTCTGTAATGAAAAAAATAGTTTTATTCCTTTCCCTTTCTTTTTACGGTTTGGGCTGCTCAGAATCAGTCGTTAAAAAAGAAACGCCTCAAAATACTAAGGCGGATAACAACGCAGCTAAAATGCCGTTGGTCGGTGGGGATAAAGATTCGCATGGTTGCATCGCTTCGGCAGGTTATCAGTGGTCAGTAGTCAGAAATGAGTGTATCCGAATTTTTGAACTCGGTATTCGCCTCAACGCAAAAGGCGCGGGAATAGATACCACCTTTTCCGCTTTCGCCGTTTTTAATTCTAATGCGGACAGTGCGCAAGCTGAATTATTTTTAGTAAATGTGAAAAGAACAGTCATTTTAAATCGCGGAGGATACTCCAACTTTCACGTTTGGAAAAATAATGATTACACATTAACCGCTGCAAATGGTGTGTACAGTTTGGGAGACGCAAAAAATACTTTGCTCTATCAAAGTAGATAGAATACATGAACCACGAAGTTTTCTAAAACTATTTCCTTCAATTTTAAACAGAAAATTATTATGACTTTTTACATCAATTCCATTTTTTCATTTCTGTTAGGCATTATCCTTTTCGTTTCATGTGAAAACACAGCGCCAAAAAATAGCGTAATGGCAGAAACTAAAACCGCTGCATTAGCGCCGTCGGATAGTGTTGCTATTACTGATGCGCTGCACAATTTTTATACTTGGTACGATGCCAACAGCGTTCGACTTGGTAAAACGTATAATTTTGCCATTGAAGGTGGCGCGCATACGATGCTTGATGAAAAACAATTGCAATTATTTCTCGCTGAGATTAAAAAATCGGGTGTAGTGAGCGATGAATTAATTGCGGATGAAACAAAATTCTTTCAGGCTTGCGCTAAAATTTGGCAAACGGAAGATAAAAATGCAGTCAATACAGGTTTACAGTCCGACCGTTTTTTATGCGCACAAGATTATATCGCGCCTTACAATACAGGTGCTGTATCGTCGGTCATAAATGGCAACCGTGCGCAAGCGACATTAGTACTCAAAGGTACAATGCCTGGCGATACAAATTCCTTTAAATTTGAAATGAAGAAAGAAAACGGCAAATGGCTTTTAGCAAAATTAGGTTGCGATATGGGCGTAAAGTATTAGTAAACCATTACAACTGTTGCAACGCCACCCATTTTTTATAATCGCCATTATGCGTGAGCAATTCAGTGTGTGTGCC
>JAYVVO010000402.1:0-3760 GCA_043786955.1 Saprospiraceae bacterium | reverse complement strand
GCACAGTTAAATTAGCAGGAAATGCCGCGTTTGTTTTAAATGAAACAGGAATAAATCGCCAAGGAGCGACCGAAAAATCGGAAGTAATGCCGAGAATAAGTCGGCGTATTTGCAGCAGGTCGGCAGCATCTACATCGAGTGAATTATCAACATCTCCCGCAAACAATTGTATAGGATCTGTAAAAGGCGTTATGCCGAGAATATGACGACGGACTAAAAGTAAATCGGCAGCATCAACGCCGTTGTCGGCAGCATCAGGTTTGTTAAATCTCACTGAAACATCCGTCGCTAACGGGACAGATTTAAATGAAAAAACTCCGTTCGCATCTGTAAGGGCAGTATCGTTGTTAATCCAAACTTTTACATTTTGCATCGGCACGCCACTTGCACTTATAATATGACCCGTAACTTTTGGATTATTTAATGCTGTATTATCCTCGCCATCGAAAACGGATGGGTTTAAATTAATCGGATCAAGCCAGTCTTTTAATCTTGTTGAAGATGTGGTGCCAGCATTCCAAGCGCGCGAAAACCTCCCGCCAATCGCATCTGTCGCTTTACAAGTATCCGTTGTACTTAAATTAGCACCGTGCAATTGTGAAAAAATGCGTTTGTTTTCATCAAAAATTGGCGCGCCGCTTGAGCCAGGTTCTAAAATACCTATAGACATCGGACTTGTGATATGCGATTGTGGCGGCGTAACAACGTTATTTGCCCAATTGGTAGAAATATAAATTATTTGAGCCGCTTGTGTGCCACTCGTTATTTTTTTTATGTCACCTTGCGGATGATGAATGAGCGTTGCTTTTTGCGGAAGTGTGGTCGTGTCGCGCGTCCATCCACAAAAATAAGGGGCAGCCGACGCAGCAATTTTACTACTCAGCTCTAAAAGTTGAAAATCATTATCGCGACCGCCAGCACGCAAAGTGCAACCCGTAATTAATCCTGAAATGGGTTCAGAACTGGGGTTAGCGCAAGTTGGCGATTCGTAATTGAAAAAAAATCCCCACAAATCATATTCTGGTGTGTAACCATCGGAGCAGTGATAAGCACTTAAAACGTAGGGTGTCGCATCGCGTTTAGTATTATTTACAAGCGCACCGCTGCACCAAAGCACACCTTCTTTCGCCACCACTCTAATGCGAACAACACCTTGTTTTTGCACTTGCCAATCAGAACCTTGAGTACAGTTTATATTTATTTCACACGATTTCGAACTGCCAAAACTCAGTGCACTCAGTGCGTGTGGTCCGTAGGCATGCCAAACTGTTGAAATTATAAAAGGCGATGTTTCGGTATTTATTTTTTCGGATGTAGAAAATTCAATGACTACTTCGCCACCTTTTATGAAACCAATGAATAATTTGCGCGAAGCAGTTAAATCTTTTTGCGTAAAAGACCCTAATAAATTTTCCATAGAAGGATCGTAAACAAAAATTGATTCGCCTTCCTTAAGGTTTACAGATTCTAAAGTCAATGCCAAACCCACAGCATTTGAGGAAGTGAGCGCAACTTGCCAAACATTTTTTCCATCAGGAGCGATTTGCCAAGCGCCAGCATTGAGCGTAGAGTAATCTGAATTGGAAGGAACGGCATAACGCAAGTTGCCAATTTCGCCTTTATCTTCTTGCGCAATTTTTTGCCAATCGGGTTGCGGTGTTTCAATTTTTGGAATTCGATTCGAGATATTTTGGGCTAACACACCGATAGGATGCGTAACATTATCGCGCTTAAAAGTATTCTGAGAATTTACAATTTCAGAACACAGCAAAAAAATAAAAAACGTAAAACAATAAAAAACTTTCGCGGTTTTTGAGTCGTTGAACATGGGAAGTATTTTAAAAGCGGTTTTGAAATATAAAAGTAGTCCGTAATTGCTTTCTTGTAAACAGGTAATAACTATTTAAGCAAAAATTGTGACAGATTGCGTCGGTTTTATTCTTTTTTCAAATTGCTAAAAGATTTATCGCTGTCCCGTCATCTTTAAATAAATGGCGAAAGTGGTTGAAAAACCAATGAGTGAAGAACCGCCTGAAGAGAGAAACGGTAGCGGAATACCGATGACGGGTAAAATTCCCATCGTCATGCCGATATTTATAAAAAAATGAAAAAACAAAATGCCCGCTAAACCATAGCCATAAGTACGTACAAAAACGGATCGCTGATTTTCTGCAGTTTGAATTATACGCACTAAAAATAGTAAATAAATAATAACCACCCCAAAAACGCCAATAAATCCTTGCTCTTCACCGACGGTGCAGAAAATAAAATCGGAGTGTTGTTCTGGTACGTAGTTAAGTCGTGTCATATTTCCTTCTAAAAAACCTTTACCTTGAAATCCACCTGAACCAATAGCGAGTTTGGATTGAATAATATTGTATGTCTGTGACGACTTTGTACGTTCGGGACGTAACCACGCATCAATTAAAGTTTTTTGATGACTACTAAAAACGTGTTCGAATGCAAAATTTGTTGCAAAAAAAATCGGGATGGCGATAAGTAAAGTCCCCAGAATTAAAATGACAGAACGCAGTTTACCGCGCTGACTTAGAATAACCAGTAAAATAATATTACAAAGTATTGCTCCGCTTAAAGCTGATTTCTCCCAACCTTTGTTAAAAAAATAGGCACACAGAGGTATGGAGATAATTAAAAAACTGAGAAAATAATTTCTAAAATATTTAAAACTTAGCACTGATGCAACCGCTGTAATAAATAACGACCATAAAGAAAGTTGCATCGGCGGAACAACCAAACCAATAACGAATAAAAAAGCAGCAGATAAACCTAAAACATATGGTGTAGGAGATAAACCTTCACGAAATAATAAAATTCCAAACGAAAAGAAAACAAGCATTGAACCAGCATCGGGTTGTAGTGCTACTAAAGCCATTGGTAAAAGTAAAATTCCCAGTATAGAAAAAATAGAACGTGTTTCTTGAAGCGAATTTTCGGGTGCAGAAATAAAACTTGAAAGTGCGAGTAACGTACCAATCTTAGCAATTTCGACGGGTTGAAAAGAAGATCCTGCAATAATAAACCATGCTTTAGCCCCATTAATTGATTTACCAAAAATTAAAACTAAAATCAATAGCAAGATCCCAATGCCGTAAACTGCGTAAGAAAATATGCGCCAAAATTGCGAATCAACAGAAAAAACCAATAACGCAATTACCGAAGCTACCAAAATAGAAATAGTTTGCTTACCAACGGGCGTTTTAAACAAAAAATCTGAAAAATCGGTATTATAACCTTGCTTATAACCCACCGAATAAATCATCAACCAACCTATTGCGATTAGACTTAGAAATAGCGCAATAAGTATGTAATCGTAGCTGCTTGTTCTTTCCGTCGAAGGGGTATTGCGGACGCTCATAAATAAAAAAGCTATGATCCTTGAGCTTTGAGCTATGAGCGTTAAAAGAGTAGTAGGCTCATAGCTCAAGACTCATAGCTTAAAGCTAAAATTGGGTTATCTCAATATTTTTAATCTTATCAGGCACAACATACGCATCGGGGTAATCTTTTTTGATGACTTGCAAATAACGCATCGCCTCGCTGCGTGTTGCAAAAGCACCAATACGCAAACGATAATAAGGTTTTGCTTGAACCCATATGTTGAACGTAGAAGGATATTTGGAAGCGAAGGTACTTTGACCATTTTCTACAGAACGACGATCGGTGGAAGCCATAATTTGTAATCTGAATCCATCGAGAATTTGAACGGGTACGTTAGCGTTGTTGCCGTTAGGCGTTACAC
>JAYVVO010000401.1:0-3760 GCA_043786955.1 Saprospiraceae bacterium | reverse complement strand
TAATAGCGATGGGTGCAAACCCATCGAAAACGAAAGCACGAAATACAATAGCGATGGATGCAAACCCATCGAAAACGAAAGCGTGACAAATAATAGCGATGGATGCAAACCCATCGAAAAATGAATAATTATTACAGATGTCAAGAATCGCTAAGTTCGGCTTAATAAATGTTTTGGTTGCATTATTTTTTGCACAGTGCAGTTCAAAAAATAACGACGCGCAAACATTTTCACGTGACCAACTCGCGATTGAAAAAGGTACGGACGTAGAAATAATTTATTCGGATTCGGCTAAAGTTAAAGTGCGCGTGACAGGAAAAAAAATGAATTATTTCACTGAGTCAACTAATCCGAGACAAGAATTTCCAGAAGGTGTGATTATTTACTTTTACGACGAAAATCAAAAACAAATAAGTATTTTAACCGCTAAATATGGCATTCGGGATGAGCGCAAACGAACTGTCACTGCGCGTGATAGTGTAGTTTGGACGAGCCTTACTGATGGTAAATTAGAAACAGATGAATTATATTGGGATGAAAAAACCAATAAAGTGCGATCCACTAAATTTACCACAATTACGCGCGACAAAGAAAAAATTTACGGTTTCGATTTTGAAACTGACGACAGACTTTCGCATTGGCTATTAAAAAACCCTAAAGGGACAATGAAAGTGCAATCGCCTATTAATTAACAGCCATGAGCCGTAAGCTATTAGCTTTGAGCCTTCGTTATGATAAACGAGAAAAGCTCAAGGATCATAGCAAATAGCTCATAGCTAAATAAACTTTTAATGAATAAAATTCAGAACCAACAAATCCGTTTAGCGTCCCGCCCTATCGGTGAACCGACGCCAGCCAATTGGAATAAAACAATAGAAGACATTCCAGCACTTGAAGACGGCGACGTTTTAGTAAAGGTAGAATACATTTCACTCGATCCAGCGATGCGCGGTTGGATGAATGCTGCACGCTCGTACATTCGCCCCGTTGAAATCGGCGAAGTCATGCGCGCTGGTGGTTGCGGAAAAGTCATTGATTCTAAAAATGAAAAATTTGTTGTCGGCGATTACGTAACAGGTTCGCCTGGTGTGCAAAGTTATTGGCTCATAAAGGGTGGTAAAGGCGCATTAAAAGTTAATATAGATATTGCACCTCCAACAACTTGGCTCGGCGCACTCGGAATGGTAGGTATGACGGCATATTTTGGTTTATTCGATGTTTGCGCGCCAAAACCAACGGATGTTGTTGTTGTTTCGGGTGGAGCAGGTGCGGTCGGTTCGCTCGTTGGGCAAATGGCAAAAATTCATGGATGCACAGTGGTTGGAATTGCAGGAGGCGAAGAAAAAACGACACTCATGCGCGAGACTTTCGGCTTTGATGGAGTAGTTGATTATAAAAAAGGCAATTTAAGAACGCAACTGCGCGCCGCGTGTCCTGAAGGTATTGATGTGTATTTTGATAATGTCGGGGGTGAAATTCTCGATACTTGTCTTTCTATGTTGCGACTTAAAGCGCGCATTGCTATTTGCGGTGCTATATCAGCGTATAATGCTACTGATATGGTAGGTCCAAAAAATTATTTATCGCTTTTGGTTAATCGTGCACGTATGGAAGGTTTTGTCGTTTTCGATTATGCGCCGCGTTATTCGGAAGCCGTCACGCAGATGGCGCAATGGATTCACGAGGGAAAACTTAAAACCATTGAAACTGTTGTAGAAGGTAATATTGATAGTTTTCACGAAACTTTTATGCAACTGTTTAGAGGTGAGAACGTTGGCAAATTGATGCTCCATGTGAGGGAATAAGTAATAGGGAACAAGTTTGAATAAAAAAGTAAAACTTTTATGGCTAGAAAAGATACGTCTCAAAACATTTTTGTAACGGGTGCAACAGGTTTTGTAGGGTCGTATATGTGTCGCTATTTAGTTCATAATGGATATACAAATGTTTTTGGTTTACGACGGAAAAATTCTTTAGATAGCTTAGTTTTAGATTTTAAAGAAAATATTCATTGGCTTGATGGAAATATTTTAGATATTCCCTTTTTAGAAAAAATTTTCTTAGAAAATAAATTTGATGTAGTTATTCATTGCGCTGCAATGGTGAGTTTTTATCATAAAGATAGAAAATTGCTGTACGAGGTAAACGTAGAAGGTACAGAAAATATCGTGAATGTTTGTTTAGCACACAAAATAAGTAAGCTTATTCACGTCAGTAGCATCGCAACTTTAGGAAAAAGCAAAGAATTTTCTACGCTGGACGAGAATAGTAAATGGGTGATTTCCAATTTGAACTCTTATTATTCTGTAACAAAATATCAGGCAGAGCAAGAAGTGTGGCGCGGTATTGCAGAAGGTTTGACGGCATGTATTGTAAATCCTTCTATAATTTTGGGTGCACAGTTTTGGTCGCACGGAACTGGGAAACTTTTTGAACAAATTGAAAGTGGATTGAAATTGTACACACCTGGTGGTTCAGGTTATGTAGATGTACGCGACGTGGTGAAATTTATTTTGCTTCTTTTAGAGAGTAAAATAGAAAACGAGCGATTTATCTTGAACGCTGAAAATAAAACCTTTAAATCTTTATTCGAGAGTATCGCAGAAGCGTTGCATAAATCTAAACCAACGATTGCGGCAAATTCTTTCCTGCGCGGTGTTGCATGGCGTGTCGAGTGGTTGCGTTCGGTTCTATCAAATCATAAACCGCTAATTACCCGCGAAACAGCAAGATCAGCAGCGACGACGTTTTATTTTGATAATTCAAAATCGTTAAAAACTTTCTCGAATTTTAATTACAACTCCATTGAAGAAACGATAAAAGAAACAGCAAAAGTTTTTATCGAATCGAGAAAAGAGGGAAAAAATTTTGGAATTCTTAAATCAAAATTAATTCGTGTTGTTTAAGTTATTCTCAGAAAAAATTATTGTAAATTCACAAATCAGAAAAAATTATAAAACAATGGCAAGTTCTTCCATTCAGATAAATAATAACATTGAACCACTTTTAGAAAATGATTTACACTTTGGTGTCGTCGTTTCCGAGTGGAATGCACACATTACGCATCCTCTTTTGACGGCGTGTTTAGAAACCCTTCGGGCTTACGGCATAGCAGAAAATAATATAACGACGGTAAATGTGCCCGGTGCTTTCGAATTGCCAATGGGCGCGCGCATTCTACTCAAAAATAAAGGAAACTTGGATGCCGTAATTTGCATCGGTTGCGTCATCAAAGGTGATACACGTCACGATGAATATATTAATAATGCCGTAGCGTTGGGTTTGCAAAATTTAGCATTGTCATCCGGCAGACCGTGTATTTTTGGTGTTCTTACAACAGAAAACGAAGCGCAAGCAACTGCGCGCGCAGGTGGTTCTATGGGTAATAAAGGATCAGAATGGGCGCAAAGTGCCGTGAAAATGGCTTTACTTCAGAAAGAAATGTTTACAGAAGGAAAAAAGCGAATTGGATTCTAAGGGGATCAATCACTATGAGAAATGATAAAAAATATTATCAATTCTAATTTTTATAATTTCAGTTTTAACTTATAAAAACTTCTTTCCCTTGTTTCAATCGCAAAACGCGATTTGTTTTTGCTGCTAATTCTGGATCATGCGTGACTAAAACCAAAGTTGTGCCAGCCGTATTATTCATTTCGAAGAGTAAATCTTCAATAACTTGTCTTGTATCAGAATCTAAATTACCTGTCGGTTCATCGGCGAATAAAAGTTTTGGTGCGTTCACGAAAGCGCGCGCAAT
>JAYVVO010000400.1:0-3788 GCA_043786955.1 Saprospiraceae bacterium | reverse complement strand
GGTACTTCCGTTTCTTTTCCTTTTTCGTCAGCTTTAAATTTCTGGCATTCGACCTTAATTTTTACTTCGTATTGTGTGTCAGAAAGTTTTTTGTACGTCGCTTCCGTTGTGCGATTGCTGAACAGCGTGATGTCCTCGAATAAATCTTTAATAATGTATTGCAAGCTATCGGGTGTGTTCTTTTTAAATTCATTAATCGCATCGTAACTGGTTGGGAACGGTGGGTTTTTGTACCTAAACTTTTCTAAAAAAGTTCGAAGAGAAAGGTTGACTTTATCTTCGCCAATCATCTCTTTGAGATAATACATGACAGACGAACCTTTGCGATAGTGAATATAACCTTGCGAGCTTTCTACTTTTGCCAAGGGTTGTTCTTTCAATCGCTCTACACCGCGACTGCGCAAATAATTATCAGTATCATATTTCAGAAAATTGCGCATTGCGTCCCGACCATGTAATTTTTCCATCACCATCAGCGCAGAATATTGCGCAAAAGTTTCGGAAAGTAAAGTACCACCCTGCATATTCGCGCCTACAACTTGGTGTGCCCAATATTGGTGCGCCATTTCGTGCGCGACAACAAAAGTTACCAAATCAGTACTGGTTGGTTTTTCTAAATTAGTTATAAAACCTATGCCCTCCGAATACGGCATCGTGCCTGGAAAAGATTGTGCAAACGAAGCGTAGCGCGGAAATTCGATAATGCGACATTGTTTATGATAGTACGGACCAAAATTAGCGATGTAATACGTCAACGATTTTTCCATCGCATCCATCATACGTGGTATATTTTTGCTGTGCTCGGCTTGGTAATAAACTTCTAAATCTACACCGTTAAATTTGCGTCGTGCAACTTCGTAGCGCGCAGAAATAAACGAATAAAAATTTAAAGACGCGTGATCAAGTTTATAATTGAAATAATGACGACCATCTTTTTTCCAATCTTTTAGGAGTGAACCCGGCGCAACGGCAATTTGATCATCCGAAGTACTTATGGTTGTTTCAACATCCGTCCAAGAATCTAAACCATCTAAATAAGTTTTCATCCGTTTAGTCGAGTCAATCAAATCCAGTTTAGGCATTAATTCGGGTTCGCCTAAACCGTATTCCTTGCGTTTACTTCTATCTTTCAATTCTCCGTCTGATTCATAACCTAATATAGGCGAAATTTCGCTATTGTTAAAAAACGTTCCATTTTCAACAACTTTTTTAAAACCAACTTCGTTTTCGAAGCCATGCGCAGCATACGTTGTTTCAAAATGCGTTAAAATGCTATCACCAACGCTTAAAGGTTTATTTAATTTATAAATCGCGAAGCCATGGTCTTTATCTGTTAAAACAGCCGTAGAATTTTCCAAATTTAAATGATATTCAACGCTTGGATTTGGAAAGCTGATAAAGATAGAATCTATCGGCTGATTTTTATTATTTATTAAAACTACGTCCCCTTTTGCTACCATGCGACGTTCTTTCGGAAAAATATCAATCGTATAAGACACGCGCGATGCACTCGGAAGAACTGCATTTTTAAATTTTTTGTAACGCTTTTCGTATTCCACTTGCGTGATTTCTTGTTCCTTATCGCTCTTGTAGGTGTTTAAAACTTTAGTGTTATAAAAAACCCAGCCTGCGCACGCCGCCCAAACACCGAACAAACCCAACGCTAACCCCTTTGATTGATTAAAATTAATCCCGAAATTTCTGATGCGATTCTTGAAATTGGTATCTCTGCCCCTCACCCAAAAAGCAACAGCTACAAACGCGAGCATCAAACAAAATAAAAACCAGTACAAACCAAAATTAATGAGCGATGAAACGAATGGAGAGAATTTTGCCATGTCGGAATAAGTAGCATTGGGTAAACTTCCAATACTCACCATATTAGAGCTTACGTGCAAGGCTTGCCAAACGAAAGAATTAACAATCATGAAAACAATACAGGCAAAAAAACCAATGTATTTATTGTTCACCAAAACGTGAATGAGCATAAAAACTGCCAACGTGAAAAGCATAAAAGCAAAATCAATGAGGTAAATGCGCTCGAAATAAACATTGAACTCGTAGTGCGTATAACCATTTAAGGTTTGAAAAATCACACAAATTATAACGGCAATACTCATTACTATGAATATTGTTGTTGCTAATGCACAATATTTAGCCACATATGCCGTCCAAGTGCGTGTGGGTAATGCGTCGTAAATTTCGTCAACTTTTGCATCGCGCTCCTTCCAAATGAGAATACCTGAAAAATATGTCATCATTGAAATGATAAAGAAATAGAATGAACCAGCAATGGCATCTGTCATTTTGTACGTTACGGGATATGTTCTTAACCCATAACTATCATTAGAAAACAATAAGTTCGGCACCAAAATTAAAGCAGCAATAAAAGTTAAAAGAAAAAATGGAACACTCCTAATGATGCCCAATAAATTGGTTTTATATTGGCTCCAGAGTTGCGCACGCAGGACGCCGCTACCAAAATTTTGCTTAATTTGTGGTAAAACAGTTGTACTGTGATATGTTTCGCCAGCTTCGCTTTTTTTCAATTTTTCGCTTTTTTTCGCTTTATCCGAAAAAGAAAATCTAAAATAAGCAATGCACAAAACGAGAAGACCAATGGCCATCCAAATTAATCTATTGGTGAGTAGCAAACCTTGTAAACCTACGGTGAGCGTATTTTTATCTTCAACTGTCCAGTATTTTGTTAGAATACTCATCGTTCTATTACCGTACGGATCGAGTAGAGCAGCAATGTTTTCATTTTTAATATCACGTAACATGAAACCAGCGATACTATTCGCAACCAAAAGAGCTAATGTTGAAACATAGCTATACAATGTGCTGCGCGTTAATATCGAAATGGCGAAAATAATTGAACCTACAAAGATGGTATTTGGGATAACAAAAATTAAAAATCCTGCTAAATGAGCCGACCAATACGTCGGACCAAAACGTTCAGCATCTTGCCAACCGAATGCTACCCCACAAACCGAACCCAATAATACACCGAGCGAAACGCCGATGAGTGGTAAACACGCTACTAATATTCCGCCCGCCCAATGTCCGAAAAAATAACTCGCTTTGCTCAGCGGTTTTGAGAATATAATTTGTTGTGTATTATTTTCAAAATCGCGAATAGCTGCACCATTCATAAATGCCGTGGTGAGAAGCAGCGTAATTATTGACATGACGGCATAAAATTGCAGAATCACAAACGGCGCGTTTTTATGGATGTTACCTACGCTACCGCCAATTTGTACACTTTCGCTCGCAGTTGCAAAAAATACAAGTAGCGCAATAATGAATAAAAAGATATAGAGCATCGGCGTACGCAGCCAATTTTTTATTTCGAATTTGAAGAAAGTTGAAAACATGATATAAGGTTTAGGGAAAAAGAGGGAATAGGGAAAAAGGAATATGGGAAAAGGGAATATGGTAGGAATAATTTTTTTTATTCTCTATTACTTTTTCCCATATTCCTTATTCCCTATTCCCTACACAAGGATTTTTGCAAAAAAAACGTCTTCCAAATTTATTTCCGTCGGCACGAAACCATCAGGTTGTGTTTCGGAATAAATATGAATGACGGGTTTGCCAGAAACCAATTTGCTGGAAATAATTTTATAATTATTTTGGAAAAAATCCAAATCGGATTTAGCGATGGCGCGTTCCCAAATTTTACCTTCTAAACCTTGCAACGCATCGTCGGGCGCACCCGAAAATAAAAGTTTTCCATTGTTAATGATTGCCATGTTCTCGCAAAGTTCTTTCACATCTTGCACAAT
>JAYVVO010000399.1:0-3802 GCA_043786955.1 Saprospiraceae bacterium | reverse complement strand
CTAAATACGTTTCGAGGTTTTCTTTAAAATTATCGGGATAAATAAATTCTTTGCCTGTGTTGTAAGGTGGATCAATGTAAATCATTTTCACTTTGCTTGGATAGCTTTTTTGCAAAAGTTTCAATACTTCCAAGTTGTCGCCTTCAATGAAAACGTTTTGCGTGTCGTCAAAATCAATGCTTTCATTTCTATCAGGAATTAAAGTTGCAATGCTCGGTTGTTGCATGGTTTTAAAACATTCGGCTTTGCCGTGCCAATTCATGCCGTAGCGTTCTTTGCTTGTGTCAACGTCTTCGCCGAGCGTTAAGCGCAGTTTATCGAAATCAATTTTAGTACCTTCGGTAAAAACTTCCGGAAAAATTTGTTTGAGTTTTTGCAGTTGCTCCGTTTTAACATCGAGAGAGGTGAGTTCTTCTTTTTCAACGTCGGGCATAGGAATTTAATTTGATTTATTTTGCAAAAAAAAATACACACCGTCTGCGCTGTCACGAATTTAGCGCGGTGTGTATGTTACTGCAAATCTAATAAATAATTCGATATACACAATAGTAAAACTATGTGTAAAGATTATTATTCAACTACATGGTGCTGAAAAAATAAATATCCTTTTACCTCGCGTTTAACGCAGGGCTATTTACATTCAAGTCTTTCACACTCTAAAGGTTTAAATAATTTTCCATTTAATACAAAACAAAGTTTCAGACGTAATTTTTTGCTGCATTCTTTTTTCCACACCTTCAATGAGTGCGTCTTTGCTGCGATTAATTTCTTTAGCTGCCACGTCAAAATCGCGCCAAGCCTCATCACGTTGGTTTTCCACTTGCTTGCGCTCTTTTTCGTGTTTTAGTTTTTCAGGCAAATTAGCAGCAGAGCGCGCTAATTTTTGGATGTCCTTAATTTGGTTGTCCAAGTCTTTTAGCTTTGCCCGAAGCGAGTTACGCTTATCTTCTCCCCAATTATCTAATTTTTGGAGTTCAACGTCAAAGAAGTTTACATTTCTGCCATTAATTTTTAAAAGGCTTTCGTTATTTTGGTTTTCAATAGAAGCGTTGAGTTGCACTTCAAAATGTTCTGGAATTTGGTTGTGCGTTTCTATAATATGCGCAGAAAGATTAAAAAAGCGTTCACAAATACTTTTATCAATCATTATTGAGTTATCGGTTATAGCGCACAGCTCCACAATTTCTTCTAACTCAAACGCATTGACCGACAAAAGTTTACAAATCAACCAACCGCTTTGCCCAACCAAATTTTCGAGTACGCTTATTTTTTTGCCGCCGTGGGTGTAATCGAAAACGAGTTTACTGTTCAGTAAATCAATATTTTTGCAGCTGTCAATGATGCGCTGCGCAATCGGGTGACCGATGCGATAAACGTTTTCGTTTTCGGTATGTTTGCCGATGCGGTACGGACCTGTGTGAATGGATACATCGTTGAACGGATTATTTTTAAGCGTGAAGGCGTGTTCTGTTTCAGAAAAATCGGCACTTTCCGCTAAATAAAATTGCGTGATATCCCAAAGCCATGTTTCGTATTTAGTGCGGTAGTCTTTACTCTGCTGCAAATTAATTTTAAGCTTCTCTTGCACTTCTACGTCAAAATTTTCGAGCAATTGTTGGCGCGTATGCTGCATCTCATCCGATATTTTCTCACTTAAATCGGATTGAAGCGTGTTGAACGCTGCGTTAATTTCTTCGGATGAGCGACACTCTTGCAGAATTTTGGCTATTCGCTTTTCAAAGTCAACACCGTTTTCAATGCTACCCAAAACTTCGTCGCTCGCGCCGAAAACGCCATCAAATAGTTTGAATTTATCGCGCAAAAGTTCATAAACACGCACATCTGCAGCGTTGGCTTTGTTCAAAAAATTGACAACTACCACGTCGTATTTTTGTCCGTAACGGTGGCAACGCCCGATGCGTTGTTCAATGCGCTGCGGATTCCAAGGCATATCATAATTAATGACTAACGAACAAAATTGCAAATTAATCCCCTCAGCCGCCGCTTCAGTAGCAATCATTATAGTGGCTTCATCTCGAAAATAATCCACCAACGCTGCGCGCATATCCGCTGATGAAGAGCCAGTAACGCGATCTGTATTTTTGTATTTTTCGCACCATCCTTTATAAATTT
Organism: Saprospiraceae bacterium; assembly: GCA_043786955.1. Lineage (GTDB taxonomy): Bacteria > Bacteroidota > Bacteroidia > Chitinophagales > Saprospiraceae > JAAFJT01. The sequence continues at coordinate 1,669 of JAYVVO010000399.1, read as the reverse complement.
CGCGCGATTTTATATCAGTATTCGAGCCATTGAATAAAACAACCTTGTCTCTATAATCACCCGATTCTAAAATATCGCGCAAATAGGCTTGTGTGCGCGTACTTTCGGTAAAAATAATTGCTTTGCGTGGTGCTTGCAACTGTGCCATTTTATCGAAACCTTTTTCTAAAGCTGTAAAAAGTTTTTCGCCTTTCGAGTTTTTAACGATGGATTTCGCCAATGCTTCAAATGTTCGAAGCGATTGAATTTCAATTTTAATTTTCGCAATATCTTGTGGCGAATAAACTTTTTCGGATTTTAAACCTGCATTGTCATCGTCCGAATAATCTTCTTTCAGTTCGTCATATAAATCAAAATCTTCTGCAACATTATCATCTGCACCTATCTCCGATTGCGTTGCAGTAACAGTTTCAAGTTTTTGCGCCAATCTACCCAGCGTGCCCGAAATTGCAAACGTTGAAGAGGCTAATAGTTTGCGCAAAATGAGTGTCATGAGTGCGCGTTGACTGGAAGGCAGCGCATACAAATTATCAGTTTGTAGGTATTCTGAAACTAAATCATAAAGTTTTTTTTCGTCAGTAGTAGGAAAAAATTCTTCTACCAGCGCAATGCGGTTTGTGTAAGGCACATATTCTAAAACATGTCGGCGCAAAGTGCGCTTACAAATCGGTTTTAATCTCGCTTTCAATTCTAAGAAAGTCGTTAAGTCCGAATTTTTTTTCACGCGTTCAGGTTGTACACTCTCACCCCCGAGAGAAGATTTCTTAGGTGTTTCGTCCTCGCTGGTGTTTCCAATTTTACTATATTGTGTTTTAAAACTTTTTAAATCACCAAAAGTGTAATCGTCAATAATGCTTACCAAACCATATAATTCTAAAAGTGAATTTTGCAATGGCGTAGCAGTGAGCAAAATTTTTGGTGCTTCTTGCAGCGCATTTTTTATAGCGCGAGCAATTTTATTTCCAGATTTATACACGTTTCGTAGTCTGTGAGCTTCGTCAATGACAGCTAAATCCCAAGTAATATTTTTTATGTAAGGTTCTTTATTGCAAGCAAATTGGTAAGAGCAAATAATTATTTCTGATTGCTGGAACGGATTAAGATTAGCCGCTTTAACACAATCGTTAAAAGATTTCGTTTCTAAAATGATTGAAGAAAGAAAAAATTTATCCTTAAGTTCTTGGCTCCATTGCTTGCGTAAATTAGCGGGCGTAATGATAAGAATTTTTCGTTTATGCTCTGCCCATTTTTGTGAAATCACCAAACCTGCTTCAATTGTTTTTCCCAAACCCACTTCATCGGCTAAAATAGCACCTTTCGAAAGTGGCGAACGAAACGCAAACAAAGCTGCCTCTACTTGGTGCGGATTTAAATCAACTTGAGCATCAAGCAAAGTAGAAGCTAATTTTTGTACGCTATCCGATGCACTGCGTTTGGTTAATTCGTGCGCAAAGTATTTGGCGTGGTAAGCTGTTATGGGCATTTATGTTTTTGTTGGTTTTACTTTAAAGATTTGAAACTAACACTTTAATTTTCAAAGGTATAAAATATAAAAAGGTCGCAATCATTTTTATAGTTTTAACCAATTTTTTACTCAAAAATCCGTTCCCAGCGCAAAATGCCACATCGGTTTTTGAACGACGCGTGTTTCAATACCCCAACCATAATC
>JAYVVO010000398.1:0-3834 GCA_043786955.1 Saprospiraceae bacterium | reverse complement strand
CAGCTTTGATTGTAACAATCGCACTGGCAACCTGTTTTTGTTTAAGCGTTCCACCGTAACCAGTAACAACAACTTGATCTAAAACAGAACCTCCTGCTAATGCAACATCAACTTGATTGCTCGCAGGAATATCAACTGTTTGAGTTGTATAACCTGTGAAAGAAACTACTACCTGCTTTGCATCGGCAGGTGCTTGAAAGCTATACTTGCCGTCAACGTCAGTTTGAGCGCCAGCAAGTGTGCCTACAGAAATTACGCTTGCACCAATGAGTGGCTCTTTGGTTTCAGCATCAATAATGGTTCCTGAAACAATGCGTTGTGCAAAAGCAAAACTGCTCAACAACAAACACATCGCCGAAAGCATTACGAACTTGAAGTTAGACTTCATAATCATACATTTCAGTTGTAAAAGTTAAAAAAAATTGTTAAAAAATAAATGCAACTTTAAGGTTGCTTGGTACTATTCGATAGGTTAAATATTAAACAGAGGCACTAATTAATTAAATTTGCTGCGCAAGAACTTGCACATTTTTTTAAATTTATTTTTTCAACACACTCTTTTAGTTTAATCGAGTGTAAATTTATACATTACATTGAGATTGTAAAAGATTCGGCTATATTTTTTTTAAAATTTTATTTTAACAAAATAAAATTCGTTTTTTAAAAAGGCAGTTTTGCGTATATTTATTTCGACATCCGTTTATCAATGTTCTATAGACGAATAAAATTTTATAATGTTAGTTATGAACAGAATAAAAATTATTTTAAGTTTTATCATTTTTTTTTCAGCAGCCCCGAAAATTCTGGCTCAGAGTGTTATTCCTGAATTTAATGAAAATACCAAAGAATTAGAAATACCATTCGAGCGGTACGGTAATTACATTATTATAAAAATTGAATTTAAAGACGGAATGCCGCTGCGTTTTCTGTTCGACACGGGTGCCGAACACACTATTTTGGCAAAAAAAGAAATTGCCACTCTCCTCAATGTAAAATACGATAGGAGCATTGATATTTTAGGATCTGATTTGCACACGCCTATTAAAGCATACATTGCGCGCCACGTTACGATTGATATTATGGGCTTGCGCTCGCAACGCGATATATTAGTGCTCGATGAAGATATTTTTCAATTCGATAAATTCGTCGGTCTGAATATTCACGGTATTCTGGGTGCAGAAATTTTTAGAAAACACATCGTAAAAATAGATTATCGTCGCCAAATACTTTCGGTTATAAATCCGGAGTTTTTTGAACAGCGCGATGTGCGCGGTTTCGACTCGTTTAAAATTGAAATTTATAAAAGCAAACCGTATTTAAACACGCTCATAAAAGTTGCGAGCGATACCGCCGTGAATTTAAAACTCCTCCTCGATACGGGCGCAGGAATTCCTTTATTATTATACGCGCACTCAACACCAGGTCTTTCGCCACCCGCGCATACTTTAATCACTAATATTGGTTCCGGACTCGGCGGCACACTGAATGGCTACATCGGCAGAATAAATAATTTAAGATTTGGAAACATAGACATCCATCAACCGCTCAGTTATTTTCAGGAACTCACCAATTTGAGCGATTCAACTTTAATTTTAGGAAGAAGCGGCATTATGGGAAATGATATACTCTCGCGCTTCATTGTCGTTATTGATTTCACGCGCAGCCGACTGTATCTCAAACGCGATAGGCATTTTAATGAAAAATTTACTTTCGATAGAAGCGGAATTGCAGTCATTGCTGCGGGTGCAGATTTGAATCGCTATTTTGTAAATAACGTTTTAGCTAATTCGCCCGCTTCGGAAGCTGGACTACGCGAAAATGATGAAATTATAAAAATTGGTTGGTTTCCTGCTAATTTTTATACACTGCCTTCCATCAATAGAATACTACAAAATAAAGTAGGCAGAATTGTGAGAATCACGGTTCAGCGCGGCAAAAGCAGATTAATATTTAGAGTTAAATTGAGGGAATTAATTTAATTAGGCTGTAACGGAACGATTTGAATTTTTTAAAATCATACGTACAACGTAATTTCTATATCTAAGAGGTAAAAATCCAACAAGTTTTTAAAAACCTATGCGATATACACATTGTTATTTTTAAATAATGTTTAGGTGCGCCACACCTCGTAAATACTTTTTACTGTTTTTTTATAAGGGTTTAGGCGTGCTGCTCCTTTCGTTACAGAGGCGCAGCGCGCCCAAACCTTTATAGAATATTAATTGAGCACAAAATTTAGGTGCAGAGCAACTAAACATAAAATTATCCGCTTGTGAATATCTATTAGGTTTGAAAAATTGTAAATAACCAAATAGCAACCAAATCATTCTTCCAGCAAATCAATATTTTGCTTTTTGCGATTTTTCCACCACACAAAAGCCAATCCGCCGATAATTAAATACGGCATCGCCAAGAGCGAAAGAATGCCAGAATTTAATCCCACACCTTGCGTTCCACCATTTTGCAAATTACTCTGAACGCTCATGCGGCACATCGGGCATTGCGCAGAAAGGTGATCTGCAAAAATTAAAATGCTTACCAACAATAAAACTAATTTCAGTTTCATAATAAAACAATGGTTAGTGGTTAAACTTTTCTCGTCCCTAATGTTTGGTGAAGGGAAAAAATTTAAAATCTAAAGTAATTCGGAATACACTACATACAAGGTCTAATCATTAAATAAATAATCGGACCAGTTGACACAACATACAACCAAACCCAAAAAACATATTTCGACATCGCCTTGTGACGCGCAATTTGCATCGTGTAACCTCTTACAAAAGTAAACAAAATAAACGGAAAACTTGTTGCGGCGAGCACAATGTGCGTAACGAGCAAAAAGAAATAAATGCTGCGCGATGCACCCACACCACAATATTTTACCTCGTTGCAAGTCACGTGATACAAGATATACAAAACTAAAAACAAACTCGATAGCGCGAGCGAAATTGTCACCATCCGTTTGTGCGATTCAACGCGTTTGTTCATTATGTGAACAAATGCAATGACTAAACAAACCGCAGTAACGGCATTGATGACCGCATACACAGCAGGTAAAAAATTGAGATCAATACCAAAATTCAATCTCGGAATTTGGCGCATGAAACTGACAAACAACAGCACGATTGCCGAAGCCACATAAGCGACGGTGTTAAGTTTTTTTATCGTGGATGCATCAGATTGTATGTACTGCATAATTTAGTTGTAAGTTGTTTCTTTTTATTTTTCCCCTTTTGCTTTTCCCTATTACTTAAATCAAGATTTTTTTTGTTCGCGTTTCACCACGTTGCCCACTTTTTTAATGTTCGGCATGACGGATAAATTTTCGACGAATTTCTTTTTCTGTTCCATTAATCTCAAATCGTAATAACGGCGAATCACGCCGATGGTATCAACGATGGCAACATCGTAGGGCGAAGGAAAATTTAATTTAAAATTTGTCGGATTTTCATTCAAGAACGCCCAGCGATTTTTATCGCTTTGCAAAAGACCGTTATAAAATTGGCGCATTTCGTTTTGCGAAGTCGAATCGAACAAAGCGATGAACGCTAAATTATCCACTTCATCTTTGAACTGATCAATTTTGTTGACAATTCTGAAAACAGAAACAAGCGTATCGTAGCTCTCGGTTGTGAATTTAGAAAAAACTAAAACCTTCCCCTTATACTGCGCCGTATTATTTTTCGCGTTGTTTAAATCGGGCGAGGTGACAAAATTAATAGTGCCGAGATTTTGTTTCAAATCTTTATAAAATGCCACACCCGTATCGCGCCCTTTAAACAAAACCAACATAGATATTGCTGGCGTAACGACCAAAAGCATAAGCACCAAAAG
>JAYVVO010000397.1:0-10659 GCA_043786955.1 Saprospiraceae bacterium | reverse complement strand
GAAAATTATTTATGGTGGTGGGAACACCAGGCGGAACGACGATCATGACGTCTGTGTTCCAAGTGATCACGAACGTGATTGATTATAATATGTCGGCTACGGAAGCGACGCAAGCACCGCGCTTTCACAGTCAGTGGATGCCGGATGTGGTGATGATTGAAAAAGGCGGATTGCCGGAATTAACCATCGCAGCGCTGAAACAAAAGGGTCATGCTTTTGTGGAACGCGGCACAATCGGATTGGTGGAAACGATATTGGTAAAATCGAACGGGACGTTGGAAGCGGTGGCGGATAAACGGAGCGATGATGATGTGGAAGGATATTAATTAGCTTTGACCTTTGAGCTATGAGCTGCAAATCGCGAGATGCAAAACGCGAGCGGGGCTCAAAGCTCAAAGCTCAAAGCTCAAAGCTCATAACTATGTCCAGTATTTTCGGAAAGATATTTCAGGTGTCCACGTTTGGCGAATCGCATGGGGTGGCGATTGGTGCGGTGGTGGATGGGATGCCGCCGGGGGTGAAAATTGACATGGCATTTATTCAAAGTTGTTTGGATAAGCGCAAGCCGGGGCAATCGAAAATTGTGACGCAGCGGGCGGAATCGGATATTGCGCACATTTATAGTGGCGTTTTTGAGGGCGTTTCGACGGGTCATCCGATTGGGATTATTATTTTTAATGAGGATCAACGCTCGAAGGATTATTCGCACATCGCGGATAAGTTTCGTCCGTCGCATGCCGATTATACGTATCAAGAAAAATATGGGGTGCGGGATTATCGGGGTGGCGGTCGGTCTTCGGCGCGCGAAACGGTGGCGCGGGTAGCTGCTGGTGCGTTGGCGCAATTGTTTTTGCAGTCGCAGGGGATCGAAATTCAGGCGTATGTGAATCAAGTGGGGAGTATCGCGACACAAAAAAATTATGCCGCGCTAGATCTGCGTTTAATTGAACAAACGCCGGTGCGCTGTCCCGATTTAGAAATAGCTGCACAGATGATTGATCGGATCGAAAAAGTTAAAAAAGCGGGCGATTCTATCGGTGGTGTCATCACGTGTGTCGCCAAAAATGTTCCTGTCGGTCTGGGCGAACCTGCCTTCGATAAACTTCACGCCGATCTGGGTAAAGCCATTCTTTCTATCAACGCGTGTAAAGGTTTTGAAATCGGATCTGGTTTTGACGGTGTGACGCTGCTCGGATCAGAACACAATGACGTTTTTTATACGGATGAATCGGGCAGAGTGCGGACGCGGACAAATCATTCGGGGGGTGTGCAAGGTGGCATCTCGAACGGTGAAGATATTTATTTTAAAGCCGCTTTCAAAGCAGTGGCTACTATTATACCGTCGCAAAAATCTATCAACGAAGCGCACGAAGAAGTGGATGTCGCCGGTCGCGGCAGACACGACCCTTGCGTTTTGCCGCGCGCCGTCCCCATTGTGGAAGCTATGACCGCGTTGGTATTGGCAGATCATTTATTGCGCAATAAAATAGTTGCTCGTTGATAGTTGTTAGTTGCTCGTTACGAGTACTCTCCAACTAAAAACTATCAACTAACAACTAACAACTAACTATCATGATTGGTGCATTCCTAAACTCTCCGAAACATTTTGAAATCAAAAAAACGGCGATTCCCGAACCGCGCGAGGGCGAAGTGCGCGTAAAAATAAAAATGGTCGGCGTTTGCGGAACAGATGTACATTTGTTTCAAGGGCATCGTTTATTGGATAAACCTGATATAATAGGGCATGAAGGTATCGGCGTAATTGATAAGCTGGGAAAAAATGTAGCGAACAGAAAATTAGGTGCGCGCGTCGTGATTGAACCAAATATTCCGTGCAAACAGTGTAAGTATTGTATGAGTGGTCGCGGCAATATTTGTATTAATAAAAGAATCGTCGGATTGAGTGAAGTGGGTTGTTTTGCAGAATATATTGTTCTGCCTGAAGCCTTTTGTTACGATATACCTGATATTGTTTCCGATGAAGATGCTGTCACGATTGAGCCGACGGCAGTGGGTCTACATGCGCTGTTTGCTTCTTCCGCAAAACCTGGCGATACCATCGCCGTTTTCGGATTGGGTGCTATTGGTTTACTGCTCACGCACGTGGCTTTAAAATTAGGTTTTAAAGTTTTGGTGCTTGAGCTCGATGCTGATAAAATGAATTTAGCGGTTTCGATGGGTGCTATAAACTCCAACGTGACGGGTGAGACTTCTGAAATAAGAGAAGAAGCGTTAGCAAAATTCTGGATGCAAAACGGTGTCGTTTCCATCTTTGAATGTGCAGGCTCGCAACACACTGCTTCTATGGCAACAGCTGCTGCACCGCGCGGATCGGAAATTGTTTTAGTCGGGCTTTCGGGAAATTTGGCGACATTCAAACCACTCAAAATTGCGCGCGAAGGCATCTCCATCATTCCATCCATGATATACGATCATCCCCTCGATTTTCAGCGCGCAATGCAACTCATCGCTTCAAAAGTAATTTCACCCAGTTTTGTCATTTCGCGATACATGAATCTGAAAGATATTCAATCCGCCCTTGAGATTGCTTCGGTTGGCAAAGAGAGTAAAATTGTCATCACCATTTAATTTCGTTGATAGTTGACAGTTGACAGTTTGTAACACAATCTAGCAACGAGCAACGAGCAACCATCAACTACCCACTAACTTCGAATGTTTTCGGCTGTAAAAAAAGTATATCAATAACCCCAAACCCATCCAACCGAAGAATACGAACCACGAGGCGGCTGGAATTTCAATCATCAGATAAGAGCAGCACAATGCGCCGAGAACCGGAATGAGTGACCATTTTTTTACGAAAGTGAAATACGTGATACCGGCCGAGAACAGCACAAAAATGACGAATAAAAACTCTTGATAATTATGCAATCCAGCGGCAGAAAAAAACGTGGTGAAGCGGCTGTGAAAAAAATACATAAACACCAACCAAAAAATGAGCACCACAAACTGACCGTTATAATACGGCAAATTAAACTTCTTGCTCCCCTTTTCCACCGGTTTGAGCATCAGCACTCCCCCACAAACCAACACAAAAGCAAACAGCGTACCGATGCTCGTTAAATCCGTCATTAAATCCGCATCCACAAACAGCGTCGGAATACTCACCAACAAGCCCGCAATGATGGTTGCAAAGCCCGGTGTTTTATATTTCGGATGCAACTCCGCGAATTTTTTAGGCAATAAACCATCCCGCGACATAGACATCCAAATCCGCGGCTGCCCGATCTGAAAAACGAGAATCACGCTCGCCGTCGCAATAATCGCGCTCACCGAAATCAAATAACTCATTTTATCCAAATGCTTCTGCTCGAACACAAACGCCAGCGGATCCTCCACACCGTTCAGCAAACTATAATTCACCATCCCCGTAATAATCAGCGCCGTAATGATATAAATGACCGTACAAATAATGAGCGACAACATCATCCCGCGCGGTAAATCCCGTTGCGGATTCTTACACTCTTCCGCCGTCGTCGAAATCGCATCGAAACCGATATATGCAAAAAATACCGACGACACCCCCTTCATCACCCCCGAAAAACCATTCGGCAACATCGGATTCCAATTCGCGGGCGTAATATAAAACGCCCCCACCACCACCACCACAAACAAAATCGCCAATTTCAGAACCACCATAATGTTTGCCGAGCGCTTACTCTCCTTAATCCCAATATACACCAGCGCCGTGAGCAAAATCGTAATCACCATCGCTGGAATATTAATAATCAGTTTAAATCCCGCAAATGTTGGTGCCGTCAACCACGCATTATTATATGGCGCAACATTTTTCGCCACCGCATCCAGATACACCCGTTTGGCACTAAAACTATCCGTCACCACCCAATCCGGCAAATTTATACCCACCCCATGCAACAAATTATTAAAATAACTACTCCACGACACCGCCAAAACAATATTTCCGATAGCATATTCTAAAATCAGCGCCCACCCGATCACCCACGCCACAATTTCCCCAAACGTCACATAACTATACGTGTAAGCACTTCCCGACACTGGCACGCGCGACGCAAATTCCGCATAACACATCGCCGTAAATCCGCACGAGACCGCTGTGATTAAGAATAAAAAAATCACCCCCGGTCCCCCATCATACGCCGCTTTGCTGATGGTAGAAAAAATTCCCGCCCCCACAATCGCCGCGATCCCCAGAAACACCAAATCCGTGAGCTTTAAATTTTTTACCATGTCACCCTCTCCGCCGTGTAGCGCATCGCTATCGGCAGTCGCCATGGTTTGTTCAATTGATTTTCTTCTGAATAAAGACATAATTAGTTGTTAGTTGATCGTTATTTGTTTAATTGTTTATTGTTCCCTAAATCAGAGGGATTAACCAACAACTAAACGTGAATGTCTGCATTTTGAACGGCAGCAATACCCACATTTTAAATAAAATTTTCTGTAAAAACCATTTTATCATCTTCCTAATAAAAATCTTAGTTATTGAGTATGGCTTTGTTAAGTAACTTAACACAAACTTAAAATAAAAAGTGAAAACAGCAATATACTGACCAGATAATTTATTAAAAGTTAAAGACTATTTTATTTTGAATGGATATCTACAATGGAAATACTTCAATCACCATGCACGTTCAAATCTTCAATTTGCACAATTAGTGACGCGATACTTCCTCGCTCTTCAATAATTAAATTTAATGCGCTTACACAAGCATACATCGCTTTCTGATGATTAATACCTTAACGCTATGTTATTTTTTAAAAAAGTAACTGTGAAAATTAAAATTTAAGCATTAATCGAGAAGCAAAACCTAAAATACTTACAAAAAATGCCTATATTTGCGGCGCGAAACACGTTACACAGCAAAAAGTGATTCGTATTTCATCCGATAATATAAATTATGCAAACTAATATCCGCAATATTGCCATCATTGCACACGTTGACCATGGTAAAACGACGCTCGTCGATAAAATGATTCTGATTGGAAAAGTTTTTAAAGACCATGAATTAACGGGTGAGCTAATTATGGATAGCAACGACCAAGAGCGTGAACGCGGTATCACTATTTTGGCGAAAAATGTTTCTATCACATACAAAGGAACAAAAATTAATATCATTGACACACCAGGTCACTCAGATTTTGGTGGTGAGGTAGAGCGCGTACTAAATATGTGCGACGGTGTTTTACTTTTGGTGGATGCTTTTGAAGGACCGATGCCTCAAACGCGTTTTGTACTTCAAAAAGCGATTCAGTTAGGTTTGAAACCTATTGTTGTTATCAACAAAGTAGATAAACAAAACTGTACACCCGAAGTTGTGTACGAGCAAGTTTTCGATCTTATGTTTTCGCTCGATGCAACTGAAGATCAATTAGATTTTCCAGTCGTTTACGGTTCAGCTAAAAACAATTGGATGGGTGTTGATTATAGGAAACAAGAACCAGACATTACCTATTTACTAGATCAAATAATTGAGCACATACCTGCACCTAAAGCGGATATCGAAGGCAGTTTGCAAATGCTGATTACGTCGTTGGATTATTCTAATTACATTGGTCGTATCGCTATCGGTCGTATTTCGCGCGGTATTTTGAAACAGAATATGAATGTGAACTTGAGCAAACGCGATGGTACGTTACAAAAAACGCGCATCAAAGATGTTTATGTGTTTGAAGGTTTAAGTAAAGTTAAAGTGGAACAAGTCAACGCTGGTGATATTTGCGCGGTTGTAGGTATTGAAGGATTTGAAATTGGCGATTGCGTTTGCGATAACGAAAAACCAGATCCGTTACCACCAATTACGATTGATGAACCGACAATGAGTATGTTCTTCACGATCAATGATTCACCGTTTTTTGGTCAAGAAGGAAAATTTGTTACATCGCGTCACTTGAAAGATAGATTAGAAAAAGAGTTAGAAAAGAATTTAGCGTTGCGCGTTGAACCAGGCGAAACTTCTGATTCTTACCGCGTATTTGGTCGTGGCGTATTGCACTTATCGGTTCTCATTGAAACCATGCGTCGTGAGGGTTACGAATTACAAATCGGTCAGCCGCAAGTTATTGTCAAAAAAGTTGACAATGTCAAAATGGAACCGATAGAAGAATTAAACATAGACGTTACAGACGAGCACTCGAGTAAAGTAATTGATATTGTAACGCGACGCAAAGGTCAAATGCTTTCTATGGCACCCAAAGGCGACAGAATGTTGTTGCAGTTTGAAGTTCCATCGCGCGGTATTATAGGTTTGCGTTCGTTATTGTTGACAATGTGCCAAGGTGAAGTTATTATGACGCACCGTTTGTTAGAGTTTCAACCTTGGAAAGGTGACATTCAAGGCAGAATCAATGGCTCGTTGATTTCAAAAGAAAACGGTCAAGCAATTCCGTTCTCAATAAATAATTTACAAGAGCGTGGTACTTTTTTCATCAATCCAGGTGATAAAATTTATGGTGGTCAAGTGATTGGCGAAAACTCGCGCCCAGCCGATTTGGTTGTGAACGTGACAATCACTAAGAAATTGACAAATATGCGTGCCAGTGGTACGGACGAAAAAATGCGTCTTATTCCGCCACGTATTTTCACATTGGAAGAAGCACTCGAGTATATCCAAGATGACGAATTTGTAGAAGTAACACCACAATCTATCCGCATTCGTAAAATTTATTTAGAAGAAACGGAACGTAAACGCTCAGGTAATAAAATTAGCGAATACGCATAGTCTAAGGCAAAATGCAATTAGCAAAGGGCAAAAAGCAGATTTAAAATTTGTTTTTTGCCCTTTCTTTTGCTTTTAGCATTTACTTTTTGCTTTTTCTTTTTAAAATAAATAAGGCAGACTTAAACTGATCAAAACAATCAAAACAAAATAGAAAATTAAGATTTTTACTTCGGGCATTTTAAAATCTGAAATAGATACAGTTTTTAGAAACGAGTTTGGCGTTGAACGGGTTATTAGTTCTCCATGTTCCTCTTCTTTCGGATCTCTGACCAATAAACTTCCAAAATAGCCAATAGTACACGTTGTAAAAAAGCCAATGACGTTCCACCAAAACCAAAAAATTTGAGGCTGAAGTTTCCATAAATAAATATTGAAAGCAACGCCTACTATTAAACCAATATTTACAGCTTGCGCTTTTGCCGATCTTGTAAGCACCGCTAAAATAAAAACGCCCAAAATAGGTCCATAAAAAATTGATCCGATTTTGTTGATTGCTTCAATAACTGTTTTAGCAATATCGCCAACTTGAAACGCAAAAACCATTGTAATTACACCCCAAATTAAAGCTACTACCTTGCTGTAAAAAACATATTTTTTATCTGAAAGAGTGTAGAAACGTTTTAAAAACTCTTCCATCGTAACTGCACTCAGAGAATTTAGCGTAGAGCTATACGCTGACATAGCAGCAGCAATTATTGCAACTACAATAATACCGATGATACCATGCGGTAAATAGTTTTCGATGAAAACGGGAATCATTAAATCAGATTTATCAGCTGGAATTTTTGCAGAAAAATTCGGATTCATTTTTACGAAAGTACCAATAACCAATCCACCCATGCAGTACATAAACGTAATAGGAAACCGCAACAAACCATTAAACAGTAAAACTTTGCGTACAGTTGGAAAGTCTTTAGCAGATAAAATACGCTGCGCTTGTATCTGATCTGTTCCGTAGTAAGAACAATATAAAAATATGCCGCCGAGCAGCATCGGGAAAAATCCGTATTCAGAGCCATCGAAGCCAAAATTAGAAAAATTGATAGCTTGCAGCCGTGAGGCGTCTAAATTCTGTTTGAAGACAGACCACCCACCAATATTTATTAATCCGTAAATAATAATAATGATGATTCCTAAAAACTTTATAATCATTTGCACAACTTCGCTGTAAACTACAGCTTTCATACCGCCTTCAATAGAATATAAAACCGTAGTGAAACCTACAACTAAAATTGTTTGCGTGAACGACCAATGTAAAAGCGATGATAAAATGAGACAAACGGCATATACTGTTACGCCAGTTGCAAACGAGCGACTTATCATAAAAGCACAACTCAATAATAATCGTGTGAGCGTATTGAATCTTTTTTCTAAAAACGAATAAATACTCACAACGTTACTTTTATACAAACTTGGCGCAATCACTGTCATTACAACAATCATCGCCAACGGCACACCAAACTCAAAAGTCAACCACTTCATTCCACCACCTTTCCTTAAACCTACAAACGCGGGAGCGGAAACAAAACTAATGACGGATAATTGTGTCGCCATAGCTGACATACATAACGAAAACCAGCCAAATTGCCTGCCGCCCAAAAAATAATCGCCACTGGCTTTATTTTTTTTGAATAATTGTCCTAAAACCAACATAGCAACGAGGTAAAAGGCTACTAAAGCATAATCAAACGTATTCATGCGTTGAGAGTTGAGGGGTAGGTGCGTATTGCAATACGCCCTTAAAGTTGTGAGGTTGGGGCGTATTGCAATACGCCCTTGCTATTTATCTTTTGCCAATAAATCTAAAACAAGAGCTGCTGTCCAAGAAAAATTAGGTGCGCCATAACCATTCGGAATCTCATTCACTTTTTTCTTATCGGGATTAAAGTACTCCCAAATTCCGTATTTTATAACTAAATCTAAGGTATCTTTTTTAATAATGTTTGCTGCATCGTTGAAATTGTATCTGTGCAGACCGTAGTAAATAAGCCAATTCATATTTACCCAAACAGGACCTCGCCAATATTTTATCGGATTGTATCTTTCATCTAAAGTATTGAAAGAAGGACACAAAAAGTTTTCAGATTTAGTACCTAAAAATTTAGCGCTCAACAGCGTTGTTAAAAGTTTTTTAGCTCTCAGTTGATTAGGTATTTTAGCGTACAGTGGCGCAAAACTCGAAGAAGTCAATGCGTGAATTAAACGTTTATTTCTCAAATCGTAATGCAAGTATCCGTTATCTGCGTCAGACCAGAGTTTTTTATTCATCGCTATTTTGGTTCGATTATACCAATATTTCAACTTTTTAATCTGGTTTTTTGGCGCGTTTATCAATTCACCCAATCGCGCTAAACTTTCATTCGATGCCGCAAGCATGGAATTAAATAATGGGTCTTGGATGAGAAAAGGAGATTTTTCGGCAATCAGAGCATCGTTGTAATTTACCGATTTAAAAATTTCGAGTAAATAAATATAATACTCATAATCGCGGTGTGTTGGTCGTTGCTCGGCGTTGATGTGTTGAATATCTCTGCGGGGCAAATCGTAATGAGGTGCTTCAAAAGTCTTCCAAACTTCATCCCATGCAGGCGAATTATCTGTACCCGATTCCCAATTATGCTGAATATACACTAAGCCCTCGTTTAGCGGATCTCTGTTACTGTATAAATAGTTATGAAATTTAAAGGTTTTTTCAAACTGTGCTATTAAAAAAGTTAAAACTTCATTTTTGTTTTGAGCAGCATTGTATATTTTTTCTAATACAAACCCGATGACAGGCGGTTGCGTTAAACCTGTTGTAGCAATATTTTTAGGTGCGAATGTGCTTAAATACGCACCATGCACTTCCGGACCTGGATAATATAATTCGTTGGGTGTATGGAAAATAATGTGTGGAACAAAACCATTCGACCATTGCGCAGAATGGAGTGCAGTGATCTCCTCCATCGCTGCTTGGATATCGAAAGTAGCTAAGCCAATGGCGATAAAACCAGAATCCCAGAGCCACTGAAAAGGATATAATGTTGCAGTCGGCACTGTAAAACCACCTTCGCGCTTGTTTTCTATCAGAATTTTTTTACAGGCTAACGCCAACTCAATATCGTTCATTTTTTATCAGTTGACAGTTTAAAATTGACACACAATAAAATTAAAAATGAAAGTAATTATTTAGCTAAAGCTAAAATGTTTGCCTGTTTCCCGCAGATTTCGCAGAAATTTCAGCAGAAATCCGCAGAAATACGGTAATTATCTTTTTTCTGCGGATTTCTGCTGAAATTTCTGCAAAATCTGCGGGAAGTTTGTAGCACCTGAGTATTAACTTAGAATTTAAACATTACCGATGCCGTTAAGCGACGAGGAAGAATAGCACGGGCGTTATAAATCGGGTCATTTACAATAACGCTTGTATCAAAAACGCGTGGATCGCCTTCGGTTAAACCCCTATCGTTGAGTAAATTATAAACATTTATACCAACTTTTATAGACTGTTTTGCTGCAAGTTTAAATGTTTTACCAGCGCGAACATTAAAAATACCATAAGATGGGAGTTCAATCAAATTCTGATCATCCGCAAAACGTTTACCCTCAAAATTATACATCACACCCAAATCCCAGTTATTTTTATCGAAAGATAAACCTGCGTTAAAAATAAATTTGGGCTGTCTCAACACCGAATTACCTTTATAATCTACTATTATATCGTCAGCAGTTCCTAATTTACCGTCAGGTCCAGAAGTTGTTTTCTTGAAATCATCGTATTGGTGTTGCAAAATTGTTGTGTTCGCATCAATTATAAAACCCTCCGCTAATCTGTAAGCCAAACTAATTTCAGTACCGTAACTTGTTGTTGAACCCACCGGAATCGTAATCTCGCGCAAAACGCCGTCGCTACCAGCTATAATATCGTTCTGTAAACGGTTTTTAATGGTATTATAAAAAA
>JAYVVO010000396.1:0-10661 GCA_043786955.1 Saprospiraceae bacterium | reverse complement strand
GTAAAATTAGGGATTAAAATTATAGAACGTCCAGTTAGGGTATTTCGTTTGTAGCGGAAGACTCTTTTAAACCGACAAAAAGCATTTTGGGCACAAATAAGTGCCGCTACGATTATTTGCTATAAATAATTTTACCACCCACAATTGTTTTTACGACGTGCATATCGCGAATTTTTTCGGGTGCAATTTTGAATATATCTGCATCGAGAATAACAATATCGGCTAATTTACCAACTTGCAATGTGCCTTTGTATGTTTCTTCAAATTCGGCAAACGCCGCATTATATGTATAACACCTTAGTGCTTCTTCAACAGAAATTTTTTGTTCTGGAATCCAACCGTTTGGTTGCTTTTCATCGAGTGTTCTGCGCGTTACTGCGCCGTAAATTCCTTCTAAAGGAGTTGGTGGCGAAACAGGCCAATCGCTACCGCCCGCAATAATTGATTTAGTGTCCACTAAACTTCTGATCGCATACGTTGTTTCGCTGCGTTTATGTCCTAAAAGTTTTTCTGCCCAACGTCCATCGTCAATAATCTGATATGGTTGCATACTTGCAATAACGTTGAGCGAAGCGAATCGCGAAATATCACTCGGTGCAATGTGTTGCGCATGTTCAATACGGAATCTTCGATCTCTCGTTCCATTTTCTTTTTCAACGCGTTCGTAAATATTCAATTGTTGATGAATAGCTTCATCGCCAATAGCGTGCACCATAACTTGTAATCCTGCTTTATCGGCTTGCGACGTAAAATAATAAAGCGAATCCAATGGCGTGATGTATAAACCTTTCAAATTAGGTTTATCTAAAAGTGGTTGCATCATCATAGCAGTGTGCGAACCGAGCGCACCATCTACAAAACCTTTTAACCCACCAATGTGTAACCACGCATCGCCATATCCATTTTTCGCAACTTCATCGCGCAATTGTTGCCACGTGCGCAGCGGTACATTGGCATAAATGCGCGTTTTTAGGCGATTACTTTTTTGAGCGCGTTTATACGTCGCAACATCGCTCCAAGTTCCCATCGAGTGTACACTCGTTACACCTTTCGACGCCACATAATTCATTGCAGCATCTAACGCTTTATCTAAAACGGCATCTGGCGAAGTCGGAATAACTTTATACACTAAATCTTGCGCGTTATCTTTTAAAATTCCTGTTGGATTACCTTTATTGTCGCGCGCAATTTCTCCTCCCGTAATGTCTTTTGTCGCAGCGTTTATATTAGCTGCTTTCAAAGCTAATGAATTTGCGACAACCATGTGTCCATCTAAACGATTTATAAATACAGGATTATTAGGCGTTATTGAATCGAGCCAACTTCTATCGGGCATTTCGCCACCCCATAAAGTTTGATCCCAATCGCCACCCAAAATCCAATCACCTGCTGGAATTGTATTTGCAAAGTCTTTTATGCGTTGCAAAAAAAGTATTTTTGTGTTTGCATCGCGCAATTGCACAGATGCTAAATTTGATCCGCCATCAATAAAATGTACGTGCGCATCAATGAAACCTGGCGTAACAGTTGCGCCTTGCGCATCAATAATTTGCGTTGAATTGGATATAAACTTTTTTATGCCAACGCTATCGCCGACAAAAATAATTGTATCCTTATTTACAGCGATGGCATCTGCGTAGGGTTGAATTGAATTACCTGTCCAAATATGCGCATTTGTAATTACAAGTGTCGCTTGAGATTGTTTAATTTCGCTCACCGAGTTGCACGCAGCGAAAATGCTGCATGCCAAAAATAATAAACAGAATTTTTTCATGTCGTGTTCGAAAATATCTTTTAAAATTGTTGAAAAGAAATCTTATCTCAAAATTACAAAGCTTTGTTCAATAAAATATTAAAACTCTATTTTTAGGAAGGAAAACATTTTACCTTTGCGTAAGTTATAATCCCATGCAACAATTCCTCCTCTTTCACCGATTGAAACTACAGCATGCACTTAAACCCATAGGGTTTAAATATTTGTAGAAAAAATTTTATGATAAAAGAAATCATCCAGACAAAAGCGAAAGCGAAATTTGCGTCAGTAGTTGCCACGCGAAGATATTTGCATCAACATCCAGAACTCAGTTATCACGAAGTGGAAACAGGAAAATTTATTGCAGCAGCTTTAAATAAATTGAATATTCCCCACACGCATGGTATTGCCGAAAATGGCGTTGTCGCCATCATTGAAGGACGCAACCCACAAAAAAAAACAATTGCGTTACGCGCTGATTTCGATGCGCTACCGATTACTGAAAAAAATGAAGTCGAATATAAATCGTTGAACAACGGCGTGATGCACGCTTGCGGTCACGATGCACACACTGCGAGTTTACTCGGTGCAGCTGAAATTTTATTTGAGCTGCGCGATGCTTTTGAAGGCACTATAAAACTTATATTTCAACCCGCTGAAGAGCGTACACCTGGTGGCGCAAGCATTATGATTGCCGAAGGCGTTTTAGAAAATCCTTCACCTGAAATAATTATCGGTCAACACGTGCATCCACCGCTTGAAGCGGGTAAAGTAGGATTGAAAAGCGGCGTGTACATGGCTTCGAGCGATGAACTTTTTATGACGATTCATGGCAAAGGCGGACACGGCGCAACACCGAATGAATGTATTGATCCCATTTTGATTGCTTCCCACATCATTGTTGCGCTGCAACAAATTGTCAGCCGTCGTTCCGACCCAACTATGCCAACGGTTTTAACTCTCGGTAAAATTAATTCGCGCGGTGGCGCAACAAACGTTATTCCTGGTGCAGTTGACATTGAAGGCACTTTCAGAACATTGAACGAAAAATGGCGCGCTGAAGCTAAAATTATAATGCGCAATATGGCGGAAAGCATTGCTACTGCAATGGGTGGGACTTGCGAATTTAGAATCGAGCACGGCTATCCGTTTTTGGTGAATGACGATAAACTCACTGCACAAGTCAAAAAATTTATGAAATCCTACATCGGCGATGACAACGTGGTGGATTTACCTTTACGCATGACCTCGGAAGATTTTGCGTATTATTCGCAGCGCATACCGGCGTGTTTTTATCGTCTCGGCACAGGCAACGCAGCTAAAGGAATCACGAGCAATTTACACACCGATACTTTTAATATTGATGAAAGTGCGCTCGAAATTAGTATAGGTATGATGGCGTGGTTGGCAGTGAGTTATTTGAATGAATAATAGACCTAAAATCAAAAAAATTCTGCTATTCCCTAAATTAATATGAATTTGGTGAACGTAATCCCCAAATTCATATTAATTTAGCGGATTAAAGAAATAATTATGATTTTACGAGAACTCACAGAGGTTGTAAAAGAAAAAATAGGACGCGGTAAAGCCATCATAATTTTAGGTGCACGTCAAACGGGAAAAACGACTTTAGTCAAAGCCTTTATTCCAACCGATTCTACGCTCGGACTTTTTTTTGATGCTGATAATACGGAAGTTCAAGAAATTTTTTCGAATATGAATCTTGAAAGATTAAAAAACATTATTGGTAAAGCCAAAACTGTTATCATTGATGAAGCGCAACGTATTCCCAATATTGGTTTAACTCTCAAACTTATAACTGATAATTTACCAGAAGTTCAACTCATCGTCACGGGTTCGTCTTCTTTGGAAATCTCTGATTTAACTAATGAACCTTTAACAGGGCGAAAATGGGAATATTCCATGTATGCTGTAAGCTGGAGCGAATTGCGCAATTATTACGGTAGCGTTAATGCGCAAATGCAACTCGAAAATAGACTCATTTTTGGAATGTACCCCGAAATTATTACTAATGTTGGTGAAGAACGCGAGCGACTTATTAATTTATCGCAGAGTTATTTATACAAAGATATTTTGAGTTTAAAACTGATTAGAAAGTCAGATGTGCTTCAAAAATTACTGCGCGCTTTGGCTTTACAATTAGGTAACGAAGTTTCAATGAATGAATTAAGTCAAGTAGTCGGTGCAGATAAAGCAACTGTGATGAGCTATATTAATCTCTTAGAAAAAACTTTTGTAATCTTTAGACTTCTACCACTCAGTCGAAATTTACGGAATGAAATTTCCTCGAGCCGAAAAATTTATTTTTACGATAACGGTATTCGCAACGCCATTATTAATAATTTTTCACCGTTGACTTTGCGTCAAGATGTCGGCGCCCTTTGGGAAAATTTTCTTATTTCTGAGCGTATAAAAGTTAATCATTATCGTAAAAGATACGTCAATACTTATTTTTGGCGCACGCAAGCACAGCAAGAAATAGATTACATTGAAGAATCAGATGGACAATTTAAAGCGTTTGAATTTAAATGGAACGAACGCAAAACGTCAAAACTTCCAGCCAAATTTGCGGAAGCATATGCACCACAAATTTTTGAAGTCATTAATCGCCAAAACTTCGATTCTTTCTTGACAGATTAATTTGAAATGAAAACTCTTGTAATTTTAATAAAAAGCAACACGAACGCTTTGTTTTGCGTTTGTGTAGTGCGCAGCTAAACGCGCCAAAATGTCTAAAAATAAAATCTTTCCATATTTTTTTCGATCAATAGTTAGTCTTGTAATTGTTTTTTTTGCATTTACCGTGAATGTGATTGCACAACCAGCTGCTTTAGCTGAAAACTATTATGAAAACGGCGAATACGAAAAAGCAGGTAGCCTATTTGAAACGCTGTATAAAGAAAAAGGGGGTGATTATTATTTCGATAAATATCTGAATTGTTTGTTCAGTTTGCGCCGATTTGACGATGCTGAAAAACTGATTATAAAGCAAATTAAAAAAGAACCGAACCGCGTCGGATTATATTATTCTTACGGCAGAATGTTTGAACTGAATAATAAACCAGAACTTGCAACCGAGCAATACAATAAAGCGATTGATAAATTACCTACCGATTTTTCTGCCATTGCCGATTTAGCCAGTCAGTTTGAAAATAATTCCAAATTTGAATTAGCACTAAAAACGTATGAGCGGGGTGGTGTACTGCTAAAAAATAAAAATATTTTTGGTCTCGGCATGGCGGAAGCCTACCAAAAAATGGATGATACGCCGCACATGATGGCTGCGTATTTAAATGCACTTTCCGATAATGCCGCTGTGATGCCTTCCATAAAAGCGCGCGTGATGCGCTACGTAACAACTTCTGACACACAAAAAGATTTTCTCGCGGCACTTTACGCAAAAATTCAAGAAGAGCCGAAAAATGTTTCTTTTCCAGATTTACTTTCTTGGTTTTTTATGTTGAAGAAGGATTATAAAAACGCTTTCCGTCAACTCAAAGCGGTGGATAGAATGAATGGAGAAGACGGTAATCGCATTTTTAATTTAAGTTCCATTGCCCAAAATGATAAAGAATACGATGCAGCGATTGAAGGTTATACTTACATTATCAATGAAAAAGGTCGGTTGAGTCCATTTTATATTGACGCAAAGAATCAGCAATTGGTGTGTAAGCGAAGCAAATTGGTGGAAGGATTTACTTATACCGAACCTGAACTGCGCGCACTCGAGACAGAATACAATTCATTTTTAAACGAAGTAGGTAAAAATAATCGCACGGCATCAATCATGGCAGAGCTGGCGGATCTAGAAGCATTTTACATCAAAGATGTAGATAAAGCTATTTCCCTTTTAGAAGAAGTCATTCATTTGCCAATGCTCGAACCCGAAGTTTTAGATCGCTCGAAATTAAGTCTGGGCGATTTTTACATCGTAAAAGGTGAACGTTGGGAAGCGACGCTTTTATATTCGCAGGTGGACAAACAGCACAAAGATGATATTTTAGGCAACGAAGCGCGTTTTAAAAATGCAAAACTATCGTATTATTTCAACGATTTTGATTGGGCGAAAGCGCAATTCGATATTCTCAAATCGGCGACTTCGAAACTTATTTCGAACGACGCAATTGAGATGAGCGTTTTTTTACAAGAAAATCTCGATGCCGATTCATCAACTACGGCTTTAGAAATGTATGCGCGTGCCGAACTTTGCGTTTTTCAAAATAAATACGATTCTGCTTTTGTTATTCTCGATTCCATCAATGCGCAATTTCCGACACACCCGATTGAAGATGACGTGCTGTATTTGCGCGCACAGATGTTTAAAAATAAAAGACAGTACCCAGAAGCTTTAGCTGCCTATTCTACCATTGTTGAAAAATATAAAGAATCTATTCGCGCCGATAACGCCCTTTTTGAAATGGCGCAGATTTATGAATTGCGTTTGAACAACAAGGAAAAAGCCAAAGAACTCTACGAAAAACTCTTCACCGATTATTCTGGTAGCACACTAACTGTTGAAGCGCGCCGAAGATTCCGTATTTTACGCGGCGATAAAGTGCCAAATGATGCGCAATAATGTATGTGGATTAAAAATTTAGAACTACATTTGCACGTTTTTAAACAGTTTTTATTTAAAACTTCTGCACCAAACAGCAAATTTGGTTCTCGATACGTTCATATACTACAATGTTTAAGTAGTAACACAATTGTTCAATGACGAAGATATTTTTTTCCGCCTTAATTTTACTCTCCTCAAGTCTGTTTAATACCATCACGGCGCAAATTGCACCCGATTCAACAGCATTACCTTTAATGACCTATACAGCACCTAAAGATTACGAATTAGGTGAAGTTAAAGTAACAGGATCTGTTTTTACGGATGCCAGCGCGCTGCGTGGCGTGAGTGGTTTGCAAACGGGTAAAAAAATTAAATTTCCAGGTACAGATGTACCTAAAGCGATGAAAGCACTGTGGAAGTTACGTTTGTTCGACGATGTCAGAATTATAAAAACGAGCCAAATTGGCGACGTCATTAATTTAGAAATTCAAGTCAAAGAACGTCCGCATTTAACGGTGTACAGTTATAACGGCACAAAAAAAAGTCAGCACGATGAATTGAATGCCATTGTTAACAGGTTTATACCAAAGGGAACAATCATCACTGAAAATAACAAACAGAACGTGATTAACGGCATTGAAGGCTATTTCAAAGAAAAAGGATTTTTAGATGCTGCCGTAAACATCAAAGAAGTTAAAGACGATAAGCGCACCAATGGTACGAAATTGGTGATTGACGTAGAAAAAAATAGAAAAGTAAAAATTGAGGACATCAAATTTGTCGGTAATGCCAACGCGAGCGACAAGAAATTGCGCAAAAAAATGGAAAAAACGCACCAGCGTTGGAAGTTACCGCGATTAAA
This sequence comes from Saprospiraceae bacterium, assembly GCA_043786955.1. GTDB lineage: Bacteria > Bacteroidota > Bacteroidia > Chitinophagales > Saprospiraceae > JAAFJT01. The sequence continues at coordinate 3,467 of JAYVVO010000396.1, read as the reverse complement.
TTTATTTTCTTCGTCTAAATTATTGGCTGATGATTACGCTGACGACAAAAAGAAAATCCAAAAATACTATTCAACGATTGGTTTTAGAGACGCGAAAGTAGTTTCAGATTCCATTTATCGCGATAAGAAAAGTGGCAATCTCGAAATCCTCATGCGCATTGAAGAAGGCAGACGCTATTATTTCCGCGACATTACTTGGAAAGGAAATTCTATTTACGATCCAAAAGTATTGACACAAGTTCTCGGTATTCAGAAAGGTGATATTTACAATCAGGAATTACTCGAAAACCGTTTGCGATTCAGTCAAGATGGTCGCGACGTTTCTTCGCTCTACATGGATAACGGTTATTTATTTTTCAATGTTGAGCCGACGGAAACGTCTATTCAAAACGATTCAATTGATTTGGAAATGCGGATTTTTGAAGGACCGCAAGCGAGCATAGATAAAGTAATTATTAAAGGAAACGATATCACGCATGATCACGTGATTCGTCGTGAATTGCGCACATTGCCTGGTCAAAAATTCAGCCGTTCAGATATTATACGATCACAGCGTGAAATTATAAACTTAGGTTATTTTAACCAAGAAGCACTCGGCATCAACACGCCTGTTAATCAAGCGCGCGGAACCGTGGACATTGAATATAAAGTAGAAGAAAAACCTTCCGATCAGTTAGAACTTTCGGCAGGTTACGGTGGATTCGGTGTTGTCGGTACACTCGGTGTATCCTTTAATAACTTTTCGATGGGTAATGTGTTCAAAAAAGATGCGTGGGCACCATTGCCAAAAGGAGACGGACAGCGCGTTTCTATTCGTGCGCAATCGAGTGGACAATATTTTCAATCTTATAATGCGTCGTTCACTGAACCTTGGCTCGGTGGAAAAAAACCAAACTCTTTAACCATTGCAGCAGCCTATTCTCATTATAATTATGGTACTTCCATTGGTATCGCGCAAGCGTCCATTTCGCTGGGTCGCCGATTAAAATGGCCCGACGATAACTTCATTTCGAGTACCTCTTTGGAATATCAAAATTATTCATTGGGCACTGGTACTGGAACTGGAAGTGCTTTGGTTACTTTTAACACAGGTAACGGCGACTATAACAGCGTTAGTATTTCGCAAACAATATCTCGAAGCTCCATTGCCGATCCATTGTTTCCTAAAACGGGTTCTAAATTTACTTTAATTGCGCAAGCTTCACCACCGTATTCTTTATTTAATGGAAAACAATACGACGATTTAACGAATGCAGAAAAATTTCACTGGGTGGAGTTTTTTAAATGGCGCTTCAATGCTGAATGGTACACAGGTTTATTCGGTAAATTTGTTTTAAAAACAGCAGCAAAATTTGGTTCGCTCGGTTATTATAATAGTCATGTCGGCTATTCACCATTTGGGCATTATGTAGTTGGCGGAAACGGTTTAGCAAATAGACAAGTTGGTTTAACGGGTAATGAAATTGTTTCGTTACGCGGTTATGAAACGGCAGATTTGCCAGGTAATATTGATCCTAAAACAGGTAACTCAACGGGTGGTGTTGCTTTTGTAAAATTCTCCACTGAATTGCGCTATCCTGTATCACTCAATCCATCATCAACGATTTATGTTTTAGCTTTTGCAGATGGTGGTAATACATGGCAGTCGTTGGGCGATTTCCGTCCGTTCGATGTGCGCCGTACGGTTGGTGCAGGTTTGCGCGTTTTCTTACCCATGTTCGGCACGCTCGGCTTCGATTATGGTATCGGATTCGATAAACCCAATTTACCTTCTGCAACTACCAGTTTAACAGGTTACGGCGTGTTTAGCATTATTTTAGGTTTTGAACCAGAATAATTGGTGTAGAGACGTAATATTTTACGTCTGTACTTAATAGTTGTTGGTCGTGAAATAAAAAAGACTGTCGTTAAGGCAGTCTTTTTTATTTGATGCTTAACGCTTTGTGTTCTTTGTGATTCACTTAGTGCGTTTGTGAGAAATTATGTAACTTGTTAGCGAGTATTTCTCACAAAGGCGCCAAGTGAATCACAAAGGATACTAAGTGCGATGAACCTGTTGCCTTTGTAATTTGAATTCCCCGTTTAGTATAAATTTAGATCCCAATAAATTAGAGTTAAATATTTTTGTGTAAATTTGCTTCAAATGAATCTGTATATTTACATTTTATAAACCAACTTTTAAAGAAATATACAGTTGAAATGAAAAATTACTTTTCAGAGTTCTTAGGTACTTTCTTTCTCGTTTTATGCGGAACAGGTGCGGTAGTTGCCAATCAAGAAAGTGGTGGAGCGGTCACGCATTTAGGAATTGCTTTAACTTTTGGCGCTATAGTCAGCGTTTTAATTTATACACTAAGCGATGTTTCGGGATGTCATATTAATCCAGCGATGACATTGGGTTTTAGTTTTCTCAATCTTTTTCCTAAAAAAGAAATTCTACCTTACGCCATAAGTCAAATTGCTGGCGCCATTGCTGCATCCGAAACTTTACATCTTTTATTTCCCAACAATAACAAAGGTTTAGGCGGAACGCTTCCTTCAGGAAGTGATGTGCAATCGTTTATTTTAGAAATTATTTTGACTTTTCTTTTATTTTTTGTCGTCATATTTACCTCACAAGGAAGAAAAGAGACGCAAAATTTGGCGGGTTTTGTCATTGGGTTAACCGTATTTTTAGAAGCAGCTTTTGCCGGACCTATTTGTGGCGCATCTATGAATCCCGCGCGGAGTATTGGACCGGCATTAATTTCTGGGAATATCGGAAGTTTATGGATTTATATTTTTGCGCCTGTAATTGGTTCTATTTTAGCCGCGTTAACGTATAAATACTTAGCTTTGAGCAAGGAGCTATGAGCCTTGAGCTCTCTCGTGATTTGAAGCTCAAAGCTCATAGCTCAAAGCTACAAAGTTGTTTTTACACCCACCTCCAAAGAAAGCGAATGCACTTTATCATTTAATGAGCCAATGCCATTGGTTGATACTTGATATTTCAAAACGGGTTGTGCAAAAATGGATATTTTTTTAGCGACCTTATATTCAACGCCCGCACCAACATTTAAAGAAAGTATAGGTTTATTAGAAGTAGAACCATTATAAGACGGCAAGGACAATCGCGATGGTGTCGGTGTAAAATTTGAATTTGCAGCACTCAGAGATTGAACGCTCTCGTTTTTATTCTCGTCTATAGCAAAAATAGTGCTCAACGTGGCGCCACCTAAAGCATACACGCGCAATTTTTTATTGCGCAAAATGTTTTGCTTTACATTGATGGGTAAACTAATAATGTGTGCACTGATACTTTTATTTTGCTCAACTGAATAGCCCGAAGCGACTGAGCCGACAATTTGTTCGGCTTGTGCAGGTTGATACGTTTTTTCGGAGTAAATAATACCTGATTCAAATTCTGTGTTGCCGCGTTGAAAAGAAATGGTAGAACCTATTGACCACGAAGGCTGTAAAATATATTC
>JAYVVO010000395.1:0-3841 GCA_043786955.1 Saprospiraceae bacterium | reverse complement strand
GGGCTGTCCTTTACCTTGCACAACTATTACAAACGTTAGATTCTCTTCGGTTGATTCCATTTTAGCACCAAAGCCCACGGGGAATATGTACGTCTACGCCGATTTTACAGGAAGAAATAATGTTTTTATAGAAACTAAACCAGACGATAACTCCTATTCAGCGTGGGTAAAAAATCCATCACCTAACTACAACATTATAACGGGATTAAAAATTTGCCAAAATTATTCAGCGAGACTTATTTCTTCGTGCTATGATAATCCAACACAATTCGATACCACACCCGTTTATCATTTTTCAACGCCTTGTTTTAATAAATTCTCTTGCGTTCCACCAAAATTTGACCAACAAGCTATCGGGTATTTACAATACGCTTTAAATACCGATGAAATTGGAAAGTATGAAGTTCAATACAAATTAGCAACAGATTCCAATTGGATAGAAAGTGATACAATTTTGATTTATGCTTCTGAAAAAAAAGAAGGTGCTGTGTACATAAATTTAAAAAACCTCAAGCTTTGCAATAATTACAATGAGCGCATTCGAACTTTATGTCTGAATAATAATTCAGACTGGATAACACGCGATTTTAAATCAAGTGGTTGCCAACCTTCGTGTCAAAAAATAGATTCGGTTTGGTTTAATTTTTCTGATACTACAATCCAAAATATTTTAATTTATACTGCTCGCGTATTTTGGAAATTCTCAACCGATAATTATAGTGTAGAATATAAACCTTCAAATAGCACCACTTGGTTGAACGGAAACTATAGTTATTTAGATAATTTATAACATTGCACTGCTTACGATGTACGCGTCATTTCTTTATGCACTAACAACAATAGCGAGGTTGTGAATGATACATCGAAAGTATTTATAATGAAAACGCCAGGTACTAATTGTTTGAGAGGTCCTAGTGGTTTGAATAAATTTAGTGGGGTCAGTAAAATAGCTTTCATCACGCTTTCGCCAAATCCAAGCAATGCTGAACCTAATGTTGTGTTTCAACTTTCGAGCGCAGCGAACGTAACAATTAAAGTTTTTGATGCTTTGGGTTCAAATATTTTGAATAATAATTTGGGAAATTTAGACGCGAGTGAACACTCTCAAACTCTTTCTGGTGCCGATAATTTACCAACAGGTTTCTATTTCGTAACCGTTCAAGCCAATAACGAAACTCCTTTGATGACGCGGTGGGTAAAACTTTAAAAACAGAAAAGCTAACAGGTTTTCAAAACTTGTTAGCTTTAATTTTTTAACCCAACACAAACCATTATTTCCGTAACTCCAACAACGCTACATTTTCAACGTGGTGCGTGTGCGGAAACATATCAACGGGACGTACTTTTGTAATATCGTATTTGACATTGAGAAGCGTTAAGTCGCGTGCTTGCGTAGCAGGATTACAACTAACGTAAATTATTTTAGGTGCTTCCAATTCAAGTAAATAAGTTACAACTTGTTGGTGCATACCTGCGCGTGGCGGATCGGTAATTAAAACATCGGGTTTGCCGTGCGTGTCTCTGAATGCGTCGGTTAAAATATTTTTCACATCGCCCGCATAAAAGGTAGTATTGTTAATATTATTGTGTGCTGCGTTTTCGCGCGCGTCTTCAATAGCGGGTTCGATTTCTTCTATGCCGACAACGTGCTTAACTTTGTTGGCAATAAATAATGCGATAGAACCAATGCCCGTGTATAAATCGTAAACATTTTCGGTGCCATTAAATTGCGCAAAATCTTCAATGATGCCAAACAATCGCTCGGCTTGTTTAGTATTAGTTTGAAAAAAAGATTTAGGTCCAATCTTAAAGCGGACACCACCGAGCATCTCTTCTACAAAACCTTTACCTTTATAAACTTGAATCGGTAAATCGAGAATAAAATCATTCACTTTCGGATTAATGCAAAACATCAAAGTCGTTATAGCTGGAATTTGTTCTAAAATTTCGTCGAAGAACGGCACATATTTTTTAGGAATATCCTCGAGGACACTCACGATGAGCATCAATTCGCCGATCGTTGTCAGGCGAATCATAATGTTTCGCAAAAAACCTTTATGCACTTTAATGTCGTAGAAACTTAAATCTTGTTCGAGAGCAATATGCTTGATCGTATTGCGCAATAAATTTGAGGGATCAGCTTGTAGCCAACATTTTTCGATATCGAGAATTTTATCGAAGGCGCCCGGTCGGTGAAACCCTAAAACATTTTCTTCATTGCTCTCACCACGCAAAATTTCATCTGTCAGCAACCACCTCCGATTCGAGAATGTAAACTCTAATTTATTTCTGTAAAAAGTATTTTCTGTACATCCTAAAATCGGCAACCACTCACCAACTGTAACCTTGCCTAAATGCTTAAAAGTGTTTTCAATCAATAATTGTTTGTGTCGCAATTGTGCTTCATACGTAATATGCTGCCAGCGACAACCGCCACATACATCGAAGTGTTGACAAAATGGTGTCGTTCTTTCTGGCGAATAAGTATGAATGCGCGTAGCAATAGCATCAAAGTATCCCGATTTTTCGCGCACAACTTTCGCATCAACAATATCGCCAGGTGCAGCATTTTCAACAAAAACAATTCGTCCATCCGTATCGCGCCCAACGGATTTACCTTTATCGGCAATACCCGTAATGCTAATTTTTTCTATAATTCTATGCGGTTTCTTTCTTTCTGGTCTCATTAATTCGTTCAAATAAAATATAAACGGCAAATATAACAACCTCTATTGCTAAAAAATTTCTAATTTTGTAATTTAGTACATAAATACTTTTAAACTATTCAGTTAAAAATGGAAAGAGATGTAATCATCGTTTTTGTGAAAAAGCCTGAATTAGGTAAAGTAAAAACACGAATTGCAAAAACGCTTGGCAATGATGAAGCATTGCGTATTTATAATTATTTATTAGACTATACGCTCAAGGTGTGCAAGGATACCGAAATGCTCTGCTATATTTATTTTTCTGAAATAGTAGATGATGAGGCACGATGGCACTCGAAAAACTTTAAACACAAGAAACAAATGGGCTTGGATTTAGGGATTAAGATGGGATTTGCTTTTTCAGAATTATTTGAATCTCATTCACGCGCTGTAATAATTGGAAGCGATTGTCCATTTATAACACCTCAAATTATTTATAAAGCATTTGCTGCATTAGATTCTAATCCTTTATGTATCGGACCTGCAAAAGATGGGGGGTATTATTTATTAGGGATGAATTTTAAAAAAATGGGCACTAAACGAATTGATTCAAAGAATGCCGTTAGAACAAAAATATGGAGACTTTTTAAAGATATTGAGTGGAGTTCAGATTCAGTTTACGATACTACGCTTGATCGAGCCAAAGAATTTAATTTAAGTGTTAAAATTTTGCCTGAATTTTTTGACATTGACACGCAAACAGATTGGGAAAAATATTTAGCAATGACAAATAAAACTGTTCTATAAAAAAATATGTGAACCATAAGCGACTTCTGTAAATAGAAATTGCTAAATTTGCGCCCAATGAATAATATTATCAATTCTGTCAAATTGTTTTCGGGAACGTGTTCCTATTACCTTGCCGAAAATATTGCGCTCGAGTACGATAAACCACTCGGCTCTATATCTGTCAAAAAATTTTCTGACGGCGAAATGCAACCCATTATTAACGAAAGTGTGCGCGGTGAATACGTATTTTTTATACAATCTACTTTTTCACCTTCGGATAATTTAATGGAACTTTTGCTGATGATTGATGCAGCCAAACGCGCTTCGGCAGGTTATATCACGGCTGTGATTCCGTATTACGGTTATGCACGCCAAGACAGGAAAGATCAGCCGCGCGTGCCGATTTC
>JAYVVO010000394.1:0-3851 GCA_043786955.1 Saprospiraceae bacterium | reverse complement strand
TACGTCAAAAAGGGTTTGACGACGCTTTTATTGTTGCCTACAAAAATGGTGCGCGTGTTAAGGTCATCGCTGAAAAGTGCTTCGAATAATTTTCAGAGCGTTCAATGGTTTTATAGAATGGCACAAATATGTGTTCAACATAAACTAAGTCTAAAATTGAATTTTAATTTTTTCGCTCCAAACGGTTTGCCAATTAAATTCTATTTTTTAGTAACTCGTTTTTATCGGTGCTTTAGCTTTTATCAGATTTTTTTTTACATTTTTTTTCACCATCCCCGTTGCATTAGCCGTTAATACTCCATCGAATAATATTTTTTTCTGGGTTTGAAAGAATTTAAAACGCAATTACAAAATCTTATACTCCGATTTCTCATTTCACAACTACGTTCTTATCGTAATGTAGTTAAAATGAGTCCTAAGATATTCTTAATTATAGCTTTCCCGTTTTTATCTCTAATCGTTTGCCCTTGCGTTTAGTGCGATTCACTATATCAATAGTCTTGGATCGCGCGATATTTTATGTGTAACATAAATATTTTTAGAAAAAATTAAACCATTTAAATAATTTTTAAGGGTTAAATAAACGTTAATCGGATTTTTACGACAGTTAGTAGATAAAGTTTTCAGGGGTTAAATCATCCCCGCATCTTTGTATCATCAAAAGAGAAATAAAAAAGACAGGGTTCAAATTTGAACTTAAAATAAGAAAAATTAGATTTACGATTCAAAGAAAATATTTTACTCAACAGGTTTTAAAAAACAATTTAAAAAATTTCAATCATGAAATCACGTACTATTTTAGCATCCGTTTTTGCAACACTTTTAAGTATTGCCACATTCGCAAACACTTCTGAACGCACCATTGATTTGGCAGGTTCGAAAGTAAAAATTGTAGCAGCAGCCAACACAAAGGCACTGACTATTAACATTGATAATCTTTCACTCGAAGCTATTGAAATTTCTATTGAAGATACAAATAGCGACGTACTGTATTCTGAAACAGCTAAAAACGTTTCGACCTACGCTAAACGTTTAAATTTGATGCAACTTGAAGTGGGAAAATATAAATTGGTTATCAAGAAAAACTTGGTTAAAACTATTCAACCTTTTGAATTAACCGAAACAACGATTGTGATGACCGAAACCGAACGTAAAGAAAAATTCTTGCCGAATATTGCTCAGAAAGGAACTAAACTCGACGTGAACATAATGATGAGTAAATACAACAACGTACACGTTAAAATTTATGACAACGAAGGTAGATTGGTATTTGAAGAAACCAATTACGTGGTGATTGCTTTAAACAAGCGTTTCAATTTAGAAAAATTATCCACAGGAATTTATGTTGTGGAAGTTACTGCAGGAGATGAAACGCAATATGGTACCATTACTTTATAAATTGAGTTTGGAAATACAAAATTGGATTAATCAAGCCGTCTCTACAATACAGAGCGGCTTTTTTTATTTAATTCTTTTGACTAAAAACCCTGTTCAGTAATAAAAATCTACTAAGTAGTCACTTAAAATTAATCGAGTACATCCCTCCCATCTTTGAAAGGATATTATTGACTGCTTTTTTCAATGTTTAGTAAGATTGGAAATCCTCAATTTTTAACCAAACATGCTTTATATGATGCCGTAATACTTCAATCCCATTTAATTCTGGTGAATATGCTGGTATAAATTGGAAACAGAGATTTTTCTCTTTCCATTTTTCTTGCCCATGTTTGATAGACTTAATGGCATCACTTAACTCAGAATCATTTTTTTTTATTTCTTCCGTCATAATTGGACGGCAAGCTCAACGGTGCGAGTCTTTTAAATCTGAAAATTGGTTCGTTTAAACCAGGAGATAATGGTCTCACTTTAAACATTAAACGGTTAGACAAATTATCAATATCATGTCCAGAATTACTCAGTAACAGACATTCGCACCGTTGCCGTTCTCAATGTTTAGGACTATTTTTAAATAAATACTACAGTACTTTTATCATTTTCGGAACTAATTATCACATAACGTTTGAGTGTAGGCAGGATGTATTTTAAGCTAAGAGAAGCATATTTGACCCGTTTATTTAATTACAATACAGTACTTAAATCGCACCTAAAATTAAAAATACCGCGCCAGCAGCCGATAAACCTAAACTGCCAAACCACAACCAACGGCGGCGCGTTAAAATGGAAATCGCCGAGAGCGCAATCGCAATTTGAAAAATTGTTACTGCTTTAGAAAGCGTTACGTGCCTATCTAAATGCGCCTTCGCATCGGTTTCTAAGCCGCGCGCTTCTTTAGAAATTTCTTCTTTTTCAACTTCGTACTTTTCCATTTTTTTAAAAAGCTCTTCAGCCACAGCTTCTTTTTTTTCTTTCGTTTCCGGCGTAATTGAAAGCGTAGTAAGTATTTTATTCGTACTGTTCGCAATTTCAGATTTTATACTCTTCGATTGGTATTGCGCCCATTTATCTGACGATTCAATTTGTTTAATCACTGCCTCGTTGGAATGATGACCTGCAAGCAATGCCGCGATGGCAGCAAACACCGCCATAAACGCTGTCGAAAGTGCAATCACCATCGTACCCTTATTACCACCTTCTTTTGCTTCTTCGTTAATTTTTTCATTAAGATGCTCCATCGGTACTTCTATTTCTTCCATGATTTTTGTTTTTTTCGATTAAAAAGTTTAATTCATCGTTTAGACTGCAATATAAGAAAATCGCACATTATTAATCTTAAAAAATGTAATCTAAATAAATTTATCGTGGCGTTTTAAATACCAAACAAATACTTCGGCAGCACCAAGCATTCCGACAAATGGACAAACCATGTAAATCCAAATGTCGGTATATGTATGAGCTGGAATGGCACTCGCTAAAGTGCGCGCAGGATTCATTCCAAAACCCGAAATCGGTCCAGCTACGATAACATCAAGACAAACTATGAAAGCTGCAACAAATGGTGTGCTCTTTTTTAATTTTTCGTTATTTGATATAAACAGAACAGCAGTTATCATCACGAAAGCAATAAGTGTTTCAACAAGTGCTGCAATTATCGCGCTGACATCTTTACCAGGAACAGTCACCATATAATTAATTTCGGGGTCGGTTAAATAATTTCCCATTAACCAGCTCATAAAATAAACGCCGAACAAGCCACCGAGTAATTGAAATATACAATACCAAACGGTGTCTTCAAAATTAATCTGGTTGAGTCGGTAGCGCGTAATTGTTAAAGCCGGATTAATGAAAGAGCCAGAAGGCGCAGTGGAAGGCGACAAAAAAATAAATAATGCCGTTGACCCCATCGCAAAACCCATAATTACCAATCGCAAAAACGCATTTGGAATTGCATGGTGCCAGTTTGAATTAGGATGTTCCAACATCGCTCCAAAAAAACAAGCCGACACCATAAAAATGAACAGCCCGAAGGCTTCCATGAAATATAATTTATACTGAAGTTTAAGTGCTCTAATCATCAATTAGGCTAAAACTGTTTTCAAATGCTCACCCACACGAATGGAGTTAGCAATAATTGTAAGCGAAGGATTTACGGCACCACTGCTTGGAAAAAATGAACTATCAACAACGTATAAATTATCAAGTTCGTGCGCTTTGCAGTTAACGTCTAAGACCGAAGTTTTGGGATCGTTGCCAAAGCGCAGCGTACCGCATTGGTGCGCAATGCCACTGAGTGGAATTTTTTTGCGCAAATACACGCCATGGTGAAAGAAACTCGCGCCGTCATCAATTTTTCGTAGTACATTTTTCCAGCGATCTATCAATAAGTCAAATCCTTCGGTATTATTATCGGTGTAATCTAAATGAATTGTGCCATCTATAACTTGAACGCGATT
>JAYVVO010000393.1:0-10692 GCA_043786955.1 Saprospiraceae bacterium | reverse complement strand
CAAAGCTTAACCAAATGGATAAAGATTTCATGAGAAGAAAGAATATACCCTTGCGAGAAGGATTTGTGGGTGATGTTTTTGAGAGACTATGATTTCGGGTTTACGACACGTAGTTTTGCAAAACAATTTCTAAAATGCAAAGTAGTTTCAGCGCGTTCTTCCAACTCGGCATTCAGCACATCACAGATGTTAATGCTTACGACCATATCGTTTTTTTGTTGGCTTTGTGCGCCACTTATCCTATTTCAGCGTGGCGAAAAATTGCAGTGCTTGTCACGGCTTTCACAATCGGTCATAGCATTACATTGATTTTGGCGGCTTTGCACGTTATAGCGCCTTGGTATTCAGTTATTGAAAAACTGATACCGATAACGATTATGCTTACAGCTATTTTGAATTGCTATCGAATAAAAAATGGAAACAGCGAGAACGTCTGTAAAAAGAATTGGTTAGCCTATATGTTGGCTTTGGGTTTTGGATTTATTCATGGTATGGGTTTTTCAAATTTTTTTAGACAACTTGAACCCGAGGGAAAAAATTTGGTGAATCAACTTTTTGCTTTTAACATAGGCATAGAAGCTGGTCAACTCATTATTGTCTCAACAATTCTGGTTGTATCGTTTCTTTTAACCCACTTTTTTAAAATAAAACAGAATGCGTGGGTTTATTTTATTTCGGGTGCTGCGTTTGGTATCGCTGTAACGTTGCTGATAGGGAGTAAGAACTGAGTTCTTTTAACAATTATACGCGGCAAATAAATAGTCAACTCGGTTCCAATTTGTAAAGATTCATCGCGCAAATTATTCCAAAGAATAACGCTGTATTTATTAACGTCTAAAATTTGTGCTAAACCTTCGAGTGTTTCTCCTTCGCTGACGATATACGTTGTTTTAAAATAATTTGGATTGCCTTCAATTTGTGGCAATTTTTCGTCTATTACTTGCGGCGAAGTTTTAAAATCTGAATCAGATGAATCTTTTACAGCCGAAACATATTCGTTAAAAGCGGACATTACACGTCTTGGCAAATAAACATTACAACCTGTTGCACAATAAGGAATAAAGCTTTTACCAAACTGGGGATTGAATATTTTTAAATCCGATTTTGATATACCTGTAATTTCGGAGAGTTTTGCAAAACTCATGGTGTGTGAAATTTTAGTATGAATCAGACTTTGCGCATCGAGTGATGGTAACTCCGGTGTTAAACCTAATTGGCGATAATTTTTGAGGACAAAACTAAATGCAATAAATTTAGAAAGGTATTGCTGCGTTTCATTGGGTAAAAACTTTTTTATTTTACTAAATTCTTTTGAATGCGCTTTTTTCATGGCTGCGCCCAATTTTCCTGCGCCGCAATTATATCCCGCCAATACTAAATCCCAACTGTTGAAATTTTCAAACATCCGCTTCATATCTTTCAACGCCGCTTCCGTCCCTCTAATTTTATCGTGGCGTTCGTCTAAGTCGCCGTCAATCCGCAAACCAAATTCAGCTTTCACGTCTGCCATTAATTGCCAAACGCCAATCGCGCCTGCCGATGATGACGATTCTGTCATCAGTTCCGATTCTAAACACGCGATGTATTTTAAATCGGTGGGTAAATTTAACTCGTGAAGGATTTGGTCGAAGTAAGAAAAATAAATCGCCGTGCGTCCTAATAATTTTTCTGTGTCGTGTTTTGCGCGTAATAGCGCAATAATTCGTTTCTTTACCGATTCGTCGGAAGGTGCTGAGACTATGGTTGAAAAATTATCAAATTGACTGCTCCAATCAATATCTGCCGAAAAAATAGAAGTAGAGACAGATAGACTGACTAAAATGAGTAAAAAGTATTGCTTCATAAAAACTTGTAAAATGTGTCCTTCGTTACTGTAAATGCTTAGTGCATTTAGAGTTTAATTTTGAAAATTTTGAGGCACACAACTGCTGTTTTTGTCGTTTAAATGTGTTTCTCACGAAGGTAAAAATGTGTACGACCTAATATTAAATATCGGTCACAGCACAAAAGTAACAATTGTGATTGAATTAATAAATTTTTTTAAAAATTTTTAGCAAATAAGAGCCTAATCGAATATAAAATTGGCTTTTTTAAATTTTTCCGCTAAAAAAACCCTCTTAAAAGCTATGACGCCAAATATTTTTTTTGAAATTGAGCAAAAAATAATTTTATCATCGCACATTAACGATAAAATAAGTGTTTGGCGCACCGAAAAAAAGACAATTATTTTCACAAACGGTTGTTTTGATCTGCTGCATTACGGTCATATCCACTACTTGTGTGGTGCGCGCGCGCTTGGCGATATACTTATTGTAGGAGTAAATAGCGACGCATCTGTCAGAAAATTAAAAGGAGCCACACGACCAATTAACGACGAACGCTCGCGCTGCACCATGCTTGCAGCGTTTAGTTTTGTGGATGCAGTTATCGTTTTTGAAGAAGATACACCTGCACAATTGATTGAAAAAATTTTACCCGATGTTTTAGTGAAAGGTGGCGATTACACTATAGAAACGATTGTCGGGGCAGATACGGTTTTGAATAATGGCGGCAGCGTAAAAATTATTCCTTTTGTCGCTGGTTTTTCTTCTACAAAAATTATTGAAGCTATGCAACGAAAAGTGTAAGGTTTACAAAAAAACTTAAGTGGTAAAGCACCTTTCAGCGTAACCCCAGTAAAAAAATTCTAAATTATCTAAAAAAATATTTTTACTGTACTTTTGCGTCCACACGTCAGAAACATTTTCAAACTTTATGATAAAATATAAACGCGTACTATTAAAACTGAGCGGCGAAGCACTTATGGGCACAGCGCAATACGGTATCACTGCCGATATGCTCCAACATTATAGTTTGCAAATAAAAGAAATTGTGGAAGCGGGTGCAGAAGTTGCCATAGTTATTGGAGGTGGAAATATCTATCGTGGCATTCAAGCTGAAAAATCTGGCATAGAGCGCATTCAAGGCGATTACATGGGAATGTTGGCGACTGTTATTAATGGCATGGCTTTGCAAAGTGCTATTGAAAGTGTGGGTGTATATACGCGTTTGGTTTCTGCTATCGAGATGCGCGAAATAGCCGAACCCTATATTCGTCGTCGCGCGATTCGGCATTTAGAAAAGAAACGCGTCGTTATTTTTTCGGGTGGCACAGGCAGCCCTTTTTTTACAACGGATTCCGCCGCTGCTTTGCGCTCAAATGAAATTGCCGCCAACGTTTTACTTAAAGGCACTAAAGTAGATGGCATTTATAACGCCGATCCAAGAAAAGATCCTACTGCAACGCGTTACACAGATTTAACTTTTTCACGTGCTATTTCCGAAAACTTAAACGTCATGGATATGACAGCATTTACGATTTGCAAAGAAAATAATATGCCCATCATCGTTTTTGATATTAACGAAGAAGGAAGCCTCTTAAAAATTATAAAAGGCGAAAAAATTGGCACTTTGGTGACAAATTAATCAATCGCGGATTAAAAAATACGAATCAACCTGTTAGGTGCTTTGATGAAGCGAAGCGACAACAAAATTCCTAACAGGTTTGAAACAAAAGAGTAAACATTCATCAAGCTAAAACACTGATTATAATTTAAACTTAACAGATTTGCAAAACTTGTTAAGTTAACGACGCTTAATCTATGGCGTTCTAAGAAACTCATAGATCTGAATTGAAAACTGTCTAAGGTATTATTTTACCAAAATTTTTAAAGCCTTCTTAGAAAAAAAACAATGGCATAGTGCCACTATTTAAGATTTAAATTCTACATTTACAACAAGTAAACCAACTTTAATTCTTTTTTATGAATAGTAAACTTATTATTTGGTCGCTCGTTGCGGCATTAGCTGGATTTCTTTTCGGTCTTGACGTTGCAGTAATTTCTGGGGCGGAACAAAATATCCAAAAACTTTGGGATCTTAGTCCCACGATGCACGGTTTAGCTATTTCTATTGCTTTGTATGGCACTGTTGTTGGTGCAATGTTCGGTGGTTATTTTGCTGATTTACTCGGCAGAAAAAGAAGTTTGTTTTGGGTGGGACTTTTATTTTTTATATCCTCGCTGGGTTCGGCTGTTTCACCCGATGTTTATACTTTTATGGTGTTGCGTCTCATAGGGGGTTTTGCGATTGGTGCATCCTCAGTCATTTCTCCTTTATATATTTCTGAGATTTCCACCGCCAAAAATCGCGGATTTCTTGTCGCTTTATTTCAATTCAATATCGTTTTTGGTATTCTCATTGCTTATGTGTCGAATTATTTTTTACACACCGATAATGTTTCCGATTGGCGTTGGATGCTCGGCGTAGTAGCAATTCCATCGGCAATATTCACCGTGCTTACTTTTTTTATTTCTGAAAGTCCGCGTTGGTTAGCTATCATTAAAGGCGATACAGTAAGTGCGCTCAAAGTTTTAAATGAAATTAATCCCCCTTCAGCCGATGCAACTTTGGCAGCAATTGTTGCAGAAAAAGCAGAAAGTGCTAAGTCAATAACAAGTAATTCTTTCTTTTCCGGAAAATACAATTGGCAAATTTTATTAGCATTTCTGATTGCTTTTTTCAATCAAGCCTCTGGTATTAATGCTATTATTTATTATGCGCCGCGCATTTTTGAAATGACAGGTCTGGGAAGTAAGACGGCATTTTTGGCAACTACGGGTGTTGGTGTCGTGAATCTCATTTTTACAATGGTGGGTTTGAGTCTCATAGATCGGTTCGGTCGTAGAATATTAATGTACATCGGTTCTATTGGTTATATTGTTTCGTTGTCGCTCATCGGTTATGCTTTCAAAACGCAACACTTTGACGGCATGACTATATTTGTTTTCATGTTCATTGCTTCTCACGCAATCGGTCAAGGTGCTGTGATTTGGGTTTTTATTGGCGAAATTTTTCCGAACGAAGTCCGCGCATCGGGGCAATCACTTGGTTGTTTCACACACTGGATTTTTGCAGCATTCATTGCAAATTTCTTCCCTGTATTAGCATCTAATCCTGATATTGGACCAACAAAAATTTTCTTCTCATTCGCAGCAATGATGGTGCTTCAACTTTTGTACGTGCGCTTTATGATGCCCGAAACAAAAGGCGTGGCGCTGGAAGACATGCAACGACAGTTTGTTCATTAAAAAAATGAAGGAATGAAGGAATGAAGGATACTTTTTGCAAGTTCACTTTTCATTGCTTCATTCCTTCACTTTTCATTTTTAACTTTTTCCATAATCCGTATCTGCTCTACCACATCCTTAAGATTTAAAAAAGGTGTGGCGTTGTGCGTAATAACGTCGTAAATATTTTGAAACAACAAATGCCAATTACCAGGCAAGGTTGTTACGCGACCGCGAAAAGCAATGCCGTTTAATTCTGCATTCAATAAGCCCGATTGATTTTCGGGTTCGACACCAAAATTATTATCCTTCGGAAAAATGCCTGCCTTCAAGTGATCTTCCTGAACATCAATGCCATGTTTCACAAACGAGCCTCGCATACCTTGAACAATATATCGTGGCGTATCTTCGCGCACCATCAAACTCGATTTTAAAGTTACTTTTATTTTGCCATAATCTAAACGAATATCGAAAGCATCATCAATTTCAGAATGAGGTCGTTGTATGAAGGTTTCACCGGAAATTTTTTGCGGCACACCGAAAAGTGCAATCGTTTGGTCAATGATGTGCGCACCGAGGTCATATAAAATTCCCGTTGATGGCGCAGCAATTTCTTTCCATTTTTTCGGATTCGGGAGTGGTTTATACCGATTGAAATGCACATCGAAACTAAGGATATCGCCAAGTAAATTATTTTCGATAACGCGCCTTACGGTTAAAAAATCGGAATCGAAACGACGATTCTGAAAAACAAATAAATGTTTGCCTTGCGTGCGCGCCAACGCAATCAGAGTTTCGGCTTGTTCAGCCGTTGCGACAAATGGTTTTTCAACCAATACGTGTTTATCGGCTAAAAGTGCACGCTGCACGTAATCGAAATGCGTTTCGTTCGGTGAGCAAATAGAAATTAAATCAATTTCCGAATCGTTCAATAACGATTCAAACGCGCGCTCTGTCTGAACAGACGGATAAACCGCCGTCGCATTCTGATGAACGGATACAATAGTTTTTAATTTAAAATTAGGGCTCGTTAAAAAAAATGGTGCTTGTAAATAGCGACCTGAAAGACCGAATCCGATAATGCCAACTGTTATCATAAATTAATTTTTATTCCTTATTCCCTGATAAAGCTCTGTCGCGTCCTCTGAAAGATTAAAATAAATAACACACACACCATACGCAGAACACACAACAGCGCTCCGTAAAAAAATATCAACAAGAGAGTGATGCGTCGTTGGAATCAGATTTCCAACAAAAAAACAAACTACACCAAGTACCATCACTTTAAACATTCCGAGATGAAAAGGATATAATTTAAAATTTCGCCACACCAAAGCTACACGCCACACATTAAAAAACAACATCGAAAGGCACGTCGCTAAAGCTGAACCTGTGATTCCGATGCGCGGAACAAGCAGCCAATTTAAAAAAATAGTGAGTGTTGCTAAAAAACTGAGCGTATACAAATTATATCTAAACAAGTGCGAGTACGCAATAATCTCACCGTTTACACCAGTTCCCATGTCAATCAATCGCGAAAGACACAAAAGTACAATCACATTTTTTCCTGTGCGATACACTTCGCCATTTTTTAACATCAAGTTGAAAAGCGAATCCATATTCAAAATCACCAAAATAAAAAGAAGTACACCGACAGCTAAAAGCACGTCGCAACTTTTTTTATAAAGAACCAATACGGCAGGATAATCTTTTTTATTCATCGCTTCCGAAATTAATGGATTCGCTATACTCGTAATCGCTTTTCGTGGCACGTCTAACGCTTCCGAAATAAACATTCCAAAATTAAAAATAGCGAGCGCAGAAAAACTTAAAATCGGAACGATAAAAAATTGATCTATGCGACTCGAAAGCAAAGAACCCGTGGCAATGAGAACGCTAAAACCTGAGTATTGTAAAATTCTAAATACTTTTTCACGACTATATTTTTTCCATTGTGGTTTAAAAAAAAATTGTTTTAGTCCATAAATGTAAATTATCATTCCGAGTAGTGTGATAATTAGAACCACACCCGTTGCATCTAAAATTGATTTAAAACTAAAAATACCGTACCAGCACAGCAGAACAAAAATGGGTTGCGTAATTTTGGGTAATAAGTTTTGAAGAATACTCGGCACAACAATCCGATTGAACAACGAGGCATATACCATAAATAAAATGATATAAACATTCACGATCGAAAACACCAATATATAAGGTAGCGTTGTGAGAAAAACGGAAGCATCTTTTCCGAAAAAATGCGCGAAAGAATTTCTGAATAAATATATCGGTACTAAAAAAATAACTGCACTGAGAAATGCAACGGCTGAAATAAGAAAAAGAAAACCATTATGTTTATTATCTGCGTCTTTAAACTCTGGAAAAAAACGCGTCGCTGCGGCTGTCATACCGAAACTTGCGAAAGGTGCAAAAAGTAAAGCCGTATTAATTGTGAATTGGAGAATGCCTAACTTTTCCGCATCAATGAGCGGATAGATAAGAACAACGCTACAAGCACCTACTAATACGGCTACATAACTTATTATACTTTGCTTAAAACCTTGCCGTTGAATAACGCCCATTTATTTTTGATACTTAAATGTCGTTGTTGAATAAAAAATAACACTCACAGCAATTAAAAATAAAATAATTAAAAGTGCGAAAAGTATTTGAATAATGGGCGCGAAATTTTTAAGAATCGGTATAGTGCGCGTGACGTTTAAAATATTTTCTTCGTAACCCGTCGCTTTTTTAAGGCGTGGCGCAGTAATGCCTAACTGTACAGATAAAACTTCTTCGGCATCAAAAAAATCGGCATCGGCGACTACGATTTTTATACCGCCTATCGCATTACTCAAATACGGCGCCGTCTGAACGATATATTCGTCAATGAGTTGCGCTTCAATATCGTGCATCGCCAAAGTTTGCTTAATTAAATGCGCTTCTTGCACATTGTTGACCGATATTAATTCCATGGGTTATTCAACGAAATTAGATGCTTTAAGTTTAATAAATCTAACTCGCTATTGACAAAGTAAACAAAGATTATTTAAACTTAAAAACCTTTTAATTGAAAATTTGGAGTAATATTTTAGTTTTAAATCTTTTTAAATTTTCTAAATCATAAAGGAATTTCGTTTTTAAAATCCAATTAGTTTAAGGCAAATTCAGGCAATAGTTTTCTTCGATTCAACGATTGAAAAGCCAAAACAATATCGTGCTTTGCAATACCTTTTTCAGCCAATAACAGAGCTATTTTTAAATCAGTACCGTCGTGTTGAATCCAAACTTTACCATCTGGTTTAATATCAATATGCACAAAAGGAAGATACTCGCGCATAATTCCTTGCCACCCAATGGAAAAAAGAACGTAATGTCCTCCTTCCCTATCCATAATCAATTGCGTTTCCGAGTTTTTATCAGACGGTATCATTTCAGCGATTTCTGTGACAACCGCTTGAATGATGGCGCGATAAGTATTTAATTTATCCATTTGTTGATGACAGCTTTTATTTCGTTGTAAACTAAAATTTTAACTTTGTAAAACAAACATAATTCTACAAAAAACGGGTCGCTAAAAAAGTTCTCATAAAAATCTCGAGGAATGCCTAAATATAAAACTCGGTCTTCTTCAATTTTTCTGAGCGCAAATAAGTATATTAAAAATTGACCCAAGGCATCTTCAAATTGATCAAGGTCAGAAAGACCGATAAAACTTTTAATTTCAATAGCAATTTTTTGATTATCTTTTTCAGCACCAATAATTTCGGAACCTAAATCAATATATCCTCTACGCTGACCAATCATTAGTTTAAACGGATCATGCGTAATTGTCCAACCTTCTTTTTCAAGAGCCACACGCACTTCATTGTGAAATTTATCTCTTGCCATATTGTATTCTCATTGCAAAGTTAAACTCAATAAAAGGAAAATCGAAATAATTAAATCAAAATTGATTTCGTCCAATTTATGGAATTTTAATTTTATGAACCCCAGAAAATTTACTAAATCCGATGCGTATTTTTCACTTTTAAGCATCAATACTTAAACACTTTCCCGTTCGCCATAACTTCTTGTTTATTCTCGTCGAAAGTAACTTTTGCACCTGTATGTACGGCAGCGTTTGTCATAATGGTTGCAATGGAATGGTTATAACCTGCTTGAACGGGTGCGTTTGGTTGCTTCCGCGATTTCACGCATTCCATCCAATTGCGCACATGATTCAACGTCAAAACATCTTCGCCTGTGTTTGCGCCTGTTGCAACTTTAATATTATTAAGACTAATTTCGGGAAGCAAATTAGCTTTCATGTTCATCGCGGCTGCCATGTTTTCGCGCAAACCACCAGTTGGCGAAATTTTGTTGGTCATCAGATTAAGCTCACCACCATTAGAATAATAAATTTCGCCTGGGTTATCGTCGCCATTGTGCATGCGTGAAGAAAAAACTACTTGAAAACCTGTTGTCGGATCGTTTATCGGACCGTAATCGAAAACAGCCGTTGTTGTGTCCCAATTTTTTCTGCCATCTTTCCAGAAATAAACACCTCCGTTGGCTGTTACACTGCGCGGATGCGGCAATTGACTGAACCAATGCACGGTATCAATTTGGTGACTCATCCATTGGCCAGGCATACCCGATGAAAAAGGCCAGAACAAACGGTATTCTAAATATTTTCTTGGATCGAATGCTTCATACGGACGATTGAGCAAAAAGCGTTTCCAATCTAAATCGGCTTCTTTGCATTGCGCTACTAAATCAGGTCTTCTCCAGCGTCCTGGTTGATTAACATTCCAAGTGAGTTCAACCATTGTGATGGGTCCAAATTTTCCCGATTGCACAAACTCGGCGGCAGCGGCGTAATTAGGTCCGCTTCTGCGTTGAGAACCAATTTGTACAATCCTATCGGATGCTTGAATTACTTTCAATGCGGCGCGATTATCTTCCATCGTTTCGGCAAAAGGTTTTTCGCAATACACATCTTTTTTGGCGTTAACGGCTTCAATGGCTAGAAGTGCGTGTTGAAAATCAGCGGTACTGATGAAAACGCCGTCAATATTTTTGAGGGCGTACAGTTCATCGTTATTTCTACATGGCGTAATGTCTTGATTCATCTTCGCTTTCAAAAAATCAACGCCTTCCAATCGCCTTTTTTTCCATAAATCGGAAACGGCGACAATATCGAAATTGAGTTCTTTATTGTGTCTAAAGAATGCTGGCGCGAGTGAATTTCGGAATCTGTCAGAAAATCCGACAACTCCTAACCGAACACGGTCGTTCGCACCGAGAATACGCGCGTATGATTTTGCGCTGAAAGCCATTGCACCAACGGCAAGAGCTGAATTTTTTGTAAAACTGCGTCTGTCCATTTTAAGTTTTTTAGAAGTGGTTTATAAAAGTATTCAAATTCGGGTTGAATTTACAAATAACGTTGCAAAATTTTATACAAATCGTACATCGGAAGTCCCATAACGTTTGAATAAGTGCCTTTAATTGCTTTTATTTTGCAATGCCCAATCCATTCTTGCACAGCATAAGCTCCAGCTTTATCATACGGTTTATAATTATCAACATAAAATTCGATTTC
>JAYVVO010000392.1:0-10737 GCA_043786955.1 Saprospiraceae bacterium | reverse complement strand
GTCAGCCAGGTGTAGGTAGTAAAGAGTTTGCACAAATGGCAGCGCAACAAGCAGCTCTTCGCGAAGCTTTAAAACGGAAGCAGAAAGAATTGGAAGGGCGCGGTAAAGGCGATAAAGGTTTACAAGATATTATAAATGGTATGGAGCAAACTGAAACTGAATTGGTTAATAAAAATCTCAATAACGGTACACTCAAACGCCAAGATGAAATTTTGACGCGTTTGTTAGAATCCGAAAAAGCGGAGCGCGAACGCAAAGAAGACGAAGAGCGCAAAGCCGAAGTGGCTAAGCGCGTGGAAGAAAATACGCCACCGCCGTCTTTACAAAATTATTTGAACAAACGTCGCACGGAGATTGAGCAATTCAAAACTGTTTCGCCAACGCTGAAACCGTACTACAAACAATTGGTCGAAGATTATTATAAAGCGCAACGTGGGAAATAATTGTCCGTTGCTTGATGTTTATCTGAACGAACAACTATCAGAAAATAACGAGCAACGATAAGTTTTAAATTTTCTAAAAACATTTTATTTTAGCAAAAAAAATAAAACATGGTAAAATTCATCCAAATTTTATAATTGATAAATCGGGCAAAAAAATTTCCGTGGTTTTTTCGGTTGAAGAAGTTGAAAAAATGATTGACGAACTTGATGAACTTGAAGACTTAAGATTATACGATGAAGCAAAAGATGATACAGATAAGGTGTTCCTTTTGAAACAGTAGTCAAAATGATTAAGGAAAAACGAAAAAAGCAGAATCTAATGTCTTATAAAATAATCATAAAAAAACGAGCACAAAAAGCTTTAGATGAAATTGATGAACCATATTTTTCTAAGATACTTAATGCAATAGAAAATTTATCTGAAGACCCAAGACCAAATTGTTATTTCAAACTTAAATGAAGAGAAGGTTTTCGAATGCGTGTAGGAAATTACTGATTGATTTACGAAATATTCGACGAAATTTTGCAGATTAATGATGAACTTAGGTCATCGAAAATATATTTACGATTAATTTTATGAAACAATCCGTTTTTACAAAGGAATATTACTGTGCTTCCGTTTCGGAGCAGCAACCGATTTATTTTCGAGCATCGCAAATGCTTTAATAAGTTTACGTCGCGATTCACGTGGCTCAATAATTTCGTCAATAAATCCGCGCGCGGTGGCGCGATAAGGATTTGAAAATTTTTCTTGATACTCGCGTTCCATCTCCAATGTTTTTTCTGCTCTATTTTCAGCTTCGCTAATTTCGCGTTTAAAAATTATTTCCGATGCACCTTTTGCACCCATGACGGCAATTTCTGCGGTAGGCCAAGCAAAATTCATATCTGCACCGATGTGTTTTGAGTTCATCACGTCATAAGCACCACCAAAAGCTTTGCGCGTTATGAGCGTTATACGCGGAACAGTCGCTTCGCTAAAAGCAAAAAGTAATTTCGCACCGTTTGTAATTATGCCGTGCCATTCCTGATCGGTACCTGGTAAAAAACCTGGCACATCCACTAAAACTAAAAGCGGCACATTAAAACTATCGCAAGTACGCACAAATCGTGCTGCTTTTTTGGATGCTTCAACATCTAAAACGCCCGCAAAAACGGCGGGTTGATTCGCGACAATGCCGATAGAACGTCCGCCCAATCGCGCAAAACCGCAAATTATATTTTCGGCATATTGTTCGTGAATTTCAAAAAAAGAATCACCGTCAATCATTTTATTGATGACATCTTTCATGTTATACGGCTGATTAGCACTATCTGGAATAAGTTCTGCAATATCTTCCAAGTATTCTTCATCAAAAATAAAATCCAACCGCGGAGTGCGTTCTTCACAATTTTGTGGCAAAAAACTTAATAATGTTTTAGCTTTTTCAATCGCTTCTAAATCGTTCAAGGCTGTTAAATGTGTCACACCAGATTTTGATGCGTGGGTTGTTGCGCCGCCGAGTTCTTCGGCTGTTACTTCTTCATTCGTTACGGTTTTTACAACATTTGGTCCAGTCACAAACATATACGATGTGTTCTCGACCATTAAAATAAAATCGGTCATCGCTGGAGAATAAACAGCTCCACCTGCACACGGTCCCATAATTAGTGAAATTTGTGGCACTACACCCGAGGCACTCACGTTGCGATAAAAAATATCGGCGTAACCACCCAGCGAATTAACGCCTTCTTGTATGCGTGCACCCCCTGAATCATTTAAACCAATAATGGGGGCGCCATTTTTAGTAGCGAGATCCATGATTTTACAAATTTTTTCAGCATGCGTTTCCGAAAGCGAACCACCAAAAACGGTAAAATCTTGCGAATAAACATACACCAATCTGCCGTTCACAGTTCCGTAACCCGTCACAACACCATCGCCGAAATAAATTTCTTCTTGCAAACCGAAATCGGTGCTGCGGTGGGTTACCAATTGACCGATTTCTTCAAAACTGTTTGGGTCAAGTAAAAAATGAATGCGTTCGCGCGCCGTAAGCTTGCCGCGCTTGTGTTGCGCATCAATACGTTTTGCGCCACCACCTAATTTACTGAGTGCGATTTTTTCTTTCAGTTCTGTAATTTGCTTCTTCATTAACGCGTGTAAAAATTTAATCCGCTAAAGTACACATTAAGCGCACATTCAGAAAACGCTATACGTTTTTTTCTATAATTTTTACGGCTTCATTGAAGCGCGTTTCTATATCGCCGCGCAAAACAAAGTATGGGAAATTTAATTTTTTAAGAAGTTCCTCATATCGTTCAAAAAGTTTGTCTCTGTCATTCGGATTTTCGCGTTGTGGATGAAATTCCCAATCAATGCCTTCAGGCGAGCAAAGCAAATAAATATTATTATCTTTGTTGATACGCGTCATATTTTTTACCATCCTTTTTATTTCCGAACTTACTTTTTTAAACACAACTTCCGACCAAATTTGAACGGTTAAAATATCGGTATCGCATAAAACAATTTTATCTTTTCCTTTAAAATGTTCATGTAGAGTTAGCGCACATTCCGAATAATGTTGACCAATTGCAATCGCTTCCAAATCAGTAAATTCATATTTGGGTTTCAATTTTAAATAACTTACTGCATATTCTTCTGCATAGTGGACGTCAAAGTGTTTTGCTAATTTCATAACAATTGTTGTTTTACCTGAACATTCAGGACCTGTGAGTATAATGCGATTCATTTTTTGTGTAAATAGGTGTAGAGCCCTGTTAAAATAACAAAACACTGCACAATAATACCTATTCGTTTTCTAATTTTCGTTTCTTATTTCTACTAATTTTCCGATAATCTAATTTTTTTACGAATTAATTTGGATAGTATTCATTTTCCAAATTATTTTTGAATAATTTGCGGGATGAATAAAACAAATATTTTAAAATGAAAAAAGATATTATTTTTTTGCTCGCAGTTCTATTTTTAAAGTCGGCGGAATCGCAAAATGCGCGTCTTAATTTTCCCATCGGTGTGCAGGGTTATACGTTCAGAAATCATTTTCCGACCAACGTTATTGGCACTTTAGATACCATGAAACTTTTTGGTATCACGGAATTAGAAGGCAACGCACCTAAAGGTATGACACCCGAAACATTTAAAAAACTCTGTGCCGATCGCGGTATTAGTATTCCTTCCACAGGTATTGGTTTTGATGAATTAGAAAAAAACTTAGACGGTGTTATTAAAACGGCTAAAATTTTAGGCGCAAAATTTATTATGTGCGCTTGGATTCCTCATAAAGATCGGTTTCATTTTTCAATTGATGAAGCTAAAAAAGGCGTTGAAGTATTTAATAAAGCAGGAAAAACGCTAAAAGAAAATGGTCTAACGTTATGCTATCACGATCACGGTTATGAGTTTCAAAAGTATGGGCAAGAAACTTTGTTCGATTATATCGTTCAGAATACGAATCCAAAATACGTTTCGTTTGAAATGGATGTTTTATGGACATTGCATGGCGGTGCAGATCCAGTGACGCTTTTGAAAAAATATAAAAACCGTTGGAAACTCATGCATGTTAAAGATTTAAAAAAAGGAATTAAAGGCGATGGGTCGGGTGGAACGCCAGCCGAAAACGACGTGGTTTTAGGTGTAGGACAAGCAAATTTTCCAGAAATTTTTAAGGAGGCTAAAAAAATCGGTATCAAACATTATTTTTTGGAGGATGAAAGTAATTTGGAAATGGTGAATGTGCCGAAGAGTATTGCATATTTAAAAGGCGTGACGAATTGACGATATTTTTTAAACGCGTTGAATGAAGATATTTATTTTTTTTCTGATACTGACGTGCTATTGCAACGTTTTGCAGGCTCAAACTTGTGCGGCTGCGAAATATCCTGAAAGTTATAAAACAGAAAAATTATTTCTTGAAGAAGAAGTGCGATTTGAAACTTTCTTAGAAAACAATAAAAACAAAATAAGTTTTCGTGCAACGCCCGTTATTCCTGTCGTTTTTCATATCGTTTATAATACGCTCGACCAAGATTTCACCGACGCGCAAGTGCAACAACAATTAACAATTTTAAATCGGGATTTTGCACGCAAAAATCCCGATACATCAAAAACACCGAGCGTTTGGAAAAATATTGCCAGCGATGGTGGCGTACAATTTTGTCTCGCCAAACGTGATCCATTTGGCAACACAACCTTAGGAATTATTCACACCCATACAAACGCGACTGAGTTAGCGAATATTAATTCTGTTAAATCGTCGTCAACAGGTGGTGACGACATTTGGAATGCCAAACACTATCTCAATATTTGGGTAACTTATATTGACCAAAACACTTTCGGTTATGCCGCTTTCCCAACCGATTTAGCAACCTATCCGCAATTCGATGGCGTTGTCATTAATAGTAAAGCGTTTAGTATCAGCGATTTTAATTTTGTTTATAAAAACGGTGCCAGAACGCTGACGCACGAAGTCGGTCATTGGCTCAATTTGTTTCACACTTTTGGTACGGACGTTAGCGTGAATTGCTCCACTGATTTTGTGGACGATACTCCAACACAACAACCCGATCCTAAAAACGCCATTCATTGTCTCAATTTTCCGAAATTTGACGATTGCACGTTCTCGGGTAACGGCGTGATGTTTATGAACTACATGAATTACGTCGCCGATTCGTGCTATAATTTATTTACAAAAGGTCAGCGCGATAGAATGATGGCAGCATTGCAAATGTATAGAAGCGATATTTTAAATCAAGAGACGTTTTGTAATTTGACTGGTGTGAATAGTGTAACGCAAGTGTTGAATTTCACAATTTTTCCAAACCCTACATCATCCGGTAATATCAGTATTGAATTTGAAAATAACAGCGCGCCAATTGCAGATGTTTTTATTTTCGATAATTTGGGTAGAATGATTCAAAAAAAATTAGAAGCGCGTTTGCAAAACGCGCTCTTAAATTTTAGCAATTTAAATACCGGATTTTATATTGTGCGCGTTACAACCGAAAACGCAGTAGTATGTAAATCTTTTATGGTCATAAAGTAAAGTTCATTTAAGAGTTTTATTTTTTTATAACAAACTTGCAAGTCTTCACGCTTTTATCTGAAATTAATTGTAGTTCATACATCCCGTTAGGAATTGTAGGTAAATCTATTTTCTGACTGCTACTTAAAGTATTTAATTGTTTATTTTCAAAAATAACGCGTCCAGTAAGATCAATGACACGTATAAATTGTGGTGCAAAATCTTTAATGGCACTCCAATCAATTAAAAAACTTCCATCGCTCGGGTTGGGATACAGTTTAAGATTCAGATTTTCTTGTACCTCATTAGTGGAAGTATTAAGTTTTGTCGGATTCCACTTGTACATTAAGTAATCAGAACGATACGTTGTGCAACCCATCCAACCCGTATTGGAATTTAAAAATTCAACCGAACCATACGACCAATTTGTGGCATTAAAAATTTTCCAAGAAACGCCTTTATCCGTCGAGATATAATTACTCACCGCTTCACCTTTGTAATAACCCAATAAAAAATTATTTGTACCAGGTATTCCAGCCACCGAAGGAAGATAAGACAGATTAAAATCGGTTGGCAAATTAGCCAGTGGAATGAATTTCCAAGTTTCGCCACCGTCTTCGGTTTTCGCTATTCCGGTGTAATTACCGACTACTTGATTTGCATTAGCACACACCGCCAAGCCATTTTTACTATCTGAAAAAGAAATAATGGTAATTTTTAAGCCTGCATTGTCTGAAGTTAAAGAAAATGCTTTCCAATTTTTTCCTCTATCGGTACTTCTAAAAACGCGCCCTTCACTTGTTCCAAACCAAGATGTATCACCAACAGAAAAATTAGTTCTTGAAAGAGAACTGGAATCAGCTATTTCATTCCCTGCAAACGAAACATATTTATTCACCCAACTTTCACCACCGTCTATTGTGTAAGCGTAATTGGCGTAATATCGCGTAAATCCGTTTAATTTATCAAAAAAATGGATATAGCGACCGCCAGAATTTAATTTATTATTCCATGTTTTACCGCCATCAGTAGTCTTGAAAACAGATCCTCCACCGTAATTATTATATTCCGTATTAACCCAAGCTGTCAGGGAGTCGAATGCTTGAATACCGAAACAATATTTATTTGTTAATTCTGGTGCGTCAAAAACCATCCACGATTTTCCGCCGTTGGTAGTTCTCAATGTTTTTACAAAAGTTGATGGGTATTCGTATTTAGTTGCAACCGCCCAAATTATATTGCTATCAATTATACTCACTCCAAAAACTTGAAAATCAGAGGAAAGCAAACCTTTCGAAGCCTCGTTAGGCTGCCATTGTTGTGCTTTTAATGGTGCATTGAAGTAAAAAAATAAAAAGTAAAAAATGAAAATAGTCGTAGAAATGCATGATTTATTTTTTTTCATTTTATAATAATTTTAAGAAATTAGGAAAAATAAAAAGCGGTAATAGTATAATTTTGTGTTACGAACATTGACAATAATTGCCTCTTGAGAAAGTTGATACAAACACTATTGCAATATTAAAAAAAAGGATTGTGATTAGTAAATGTCCAGCAAAAAATTTTAAACGTATTTCCTTTTCATACTTGAATATTCGCTTGCGTCACAATAGATTTGCGAAAGTTTGCTAAGACTAAGGGAAAATATGTCAAATATTGAAGCATTTGCTAAACAGTTTAAATTAATTATGAACATTCATTTCCGTAAAGCAGAACCACATGAACTCCAAGCAGGTTTGGATTTTTTAAAACAAGCCGCCGAAAAATTAAAAGCCAAAAATATAAATCAATGGCGTTTTTGGTTAAATCCGTCAGAGAGTGATATAGCTTGGATTAAATCGGGATTTGATAATAGCGAGTTTTATTTCATCGAAAATGAAAACAAAGAATCGGTTGGCATGTTTCGAATAATGTACTCCGACATCACGTATTGGGGTGTGCAAGAAAAACAAGCGGGTTATTTACATTCGTTAGTCGTTCTAAAAAAATTTGAAGGGTATCACATCGGTTCTAAAGTTTTTGATTATGTCGAAACGACTTTAAAAGGGCAAAATATTTTTTTACTCCGTTTAGATTGTAACGCCTCGAATGCGTTTTTATGTAAGTACTACGAAAACTTAGGATTTAAGAAATCGGGCACAATCCAAATGCGCCACGCACTCAATCAATTGTACGAAAAGCAAATACTCTAAAATGCATCGGCGCTTAAAATTTAGCAAGAAACGACAAAATTTACGTTTACATTTTGTATTTTTGTGATTTATTTGAGCAATCAAATTTTAACTTTTTAAATCTAAAACAGTTTAGATTTTCTGCTAAAAAAATCGTATTTTTGTGACTATGGAAAAAGAATTTGAAGAATCAGAATTACCCGTTGCGGTAAAAAAAGGGTACGATGCCGACAGTATAACTGCGCTCGAAGGTTTAGAAGCTGTTCGGTTGCGTCCAAGTATGTACATCGGTGGAACGGATATAAAAGGTCTTCACCATTTAGTGTGGGAAGTTATTGACAACTCGATTGACGAACACTTAGCAGGTTATTGTAATCGCGTTGAAGTAACGATACTCGAAGATAATTCCATTAAAGTTAAAGATGACGGTCGTGGAATTCCGACGGGAATCAATACAAAACTGCAAAAATCGGCTTTAGAAGTTGTGCTCACGATTTTACACGCGGGAGGTAAATTCGATAAAGACACGTATAAAGTTTCTGGTGGTTTGCACGGTGTGGGTGTGAGTTGTGTGAATGCACTTTCTACACATTTGCGCGCGGAAGTGAATCGGGAAGGAAAAACTTTTGTACAAGAGTTTTCGATTGGTAAACCGCTTTATGATGTAAAAGTTATCGGCGAATCGGCATTAACGGGTACAACAATTACTTTTACGCCCGATAAATCAATTTTTGAAGAAACGGTTTACACCCATACTACAATTGCGCACCGTTTGCGCGAATTGGCTTTTTTGAACAGTGGTTTGGTTTTAACTTTAAACGATGAACGCCCTGATTCGCACGGACAACCTTACGTGGAAGAAGTTTATTTTTCTGAAACTGGTTTAAAAGGTTTTGTTGAATATTTAGATGAATCGCGTACGCCTATTTTGCGTCAGCCTGTTTTAATTAAAGGCAAGAAAGACGATGTAGAAGTTGAAGTATCGTTTTCATATAATACGGATTATAAAGAAAACATTTTTTCTTACGTCAATAATATTTCTACACGCGAAGGCGGCACGCACGTTAACGGTTTCCGCAGAGCGATGGCGCGCGAGTTTAAAAATTATGGTGACGTGAATGGTTTTTTCAAAAAAATGAAAGAGACTATCACAGGCGATGATTTTAAAGAAGGTATGACGGCGGTTGTGAGTGTAAAAGTTCAAGAGCCACAATTTAAAGGACAAACAAAAGGTGAACTCGGCAACTCGGAAGTCACTGCAATCGTGAGTCAGTTAGTGGGTGATTACTTAAAACATTGGTTGGAAGAAAACCAAGTCGAAGCCCGAAAAATTGTTGATAAAGTTATTTTAGCAGCATCGGCGCGACACGCGGCGCAACGCGCACGTGAATTGGTTCAACGCAAAAATATATTAGCAGGCGGTGGTTTACCTGGTAAATTAGCCGATTGCTCTTCTAAAAATCCGAACGAGTGTGAGATATTTTTAGTCGAAGGAGATTCTGCTGGTGGAACAGCAAAGCAAGGTCGCGATAGACACATTCAAGCTATTTTGCCTTTGCGTGGTAAAATTTTGAACGTCGAAAAAGCACTCGAGCACAGAATTTACGAAAACGAAGAGATAAAAAATATCTTTACCGCGCTCGGAGTTCGTATTTCAGAAAATGAAAACGGCGAACGTTTTTTAAACGTCGAAAAACTGCGTTACAGCAAAGTAGTCATTATGTGTGATGCGGATATTGACGGTAGTCACATAACGACTTTAATCCTAACTTTCTTCTATCGTTATATGACGGTGTTGATTGAGAACGGACATATTTTTGTTGCAGCACCTCCGTTGTATCGCGTTGCAAAAGGTAAACAATTCAGATATTGCTGGACGGAAGAAGAGCGCACTGATGCGATTGCTAATTACGGCACAGAAGACAGCGTAAAAACACAACGCTATAAAGGTTTGGGTGAAATGAACGCAGAACAACTTTGGGAAACAACGATGGATCCGTCAACGCGCACACTTAAACGTATCACGATTGACGATGCGATTGAATCTGATCGCATTTTTTCTATGCTGATGGGTGATGAAGTGCCGCCGCGTCGCGCATTTATTGAAGCGAATGCACGTTATGCGAAAGTAGATGCTTAGTTAAAAATCAAAAATCAAAATAAATGGCAAAAAGTAAAACTACTTTTTGCCATTTATTTTTTGTTCGGTAAATTACCTTTTATCCAATGCTCATTGCTTTGGAAAACCGTGTATAAAAGGTACTCGAATTTAGGTTTCGCTTGTTCTAGACTTTTTTGTTTCCGGCGGCAGAATAGAATAAGTATTAGAAGTATATCTTCATATAAATATTTTAGTTACCCTTCAAAAACTGCTCGAAAAAACATTGTCATGCAAATTATTCTGAGTATGCGCGAAGAATACATCGGACATATTTGCCAGTACTAGACTATTGCTTAAGCTATTTGAAAAACGTTTTCTTGTTGAGCCGTTGAAAGATTCCACAGTGCGAACCGTGATTGAACAAATATGCTCAGCAGGTTACGTTAATTTACAAAACTGCGCGACAACCGCCGACCAAATCTTAAAACATGTTGAAATCAATAAACCAAAATAAGTGATTCATTCGCCCTATTTTCAGATGTATTTGCATTATTTGTATAAGCGTACTACGCAAGTAATGGGCAAAATAAATTTTACTGCTCAAAATGTTAATGAAGTCGGTGCATTGGATAAACTAAAAAACTGTATCGAAAGCTAAAATATTTTTAGTGATGCATTATGAATAAACGTATGAATCTCGTTTTTTACAAACATATTAGCGACATAAGCCTCATTAATATTTAATTGAGAAATTATAATATCGTTACAGCAGAAGAAATACAAATGGCTATGCAGTTTTATTTTACACTGCAAAGAGTGATT
This sequence comes from Saprospiraceae bacterium, assembly GCA_043786955.1. Lineage (GTDB taxonomy): Bacteria > Bacteroidota > Bacteroidia > Chitinophagales > Saprospiraceae > JAAFJT01. The sequence continues at coordinate 176 of JAYVVO010000392.1, read as the reverse complement.
GTTTTGCGTAAGAAACCTGTTTAATTGTTAAATTTGCAGTTAAAAGAAGAAATCTATTCTGAATTTCATAAAGAAAAGCGGTTTTAAAACCTGATATAAGAAGGCTACTTTCTTCAAGACCGTACTTTAATAAATTAATTAAAATATAATTGTAAACAGCTTTCAACTAAATTATT
>JAYVVO010000391.1:0-10745 GCA_043786955.1 Saprospiraceae bacterium | reverse complement strand
TTTCTAAAATCAATATTTTTATATCTTCTATAAGGCGATCAATTTCTAACGGGAGTGTGCCGTTGTAAACACCGCGTAAATGTGCATCGCTATCAATTAAAAGTACGTGTTCGGTGTGTAAAAACTCCGAAGAATCGCGAGAATAACCAATTGCTTCTTCCGCAAAATAGGATTGTCGTGCTAAGTTATAAATTTTTCCCGCCTCGCCTGTGAGTAAATGCCATTTTTCGGAATCAATATTATTTATGGCGGCGTATGTTTTTAGTCGCGCGACGGAATCAATCCAGGGCATAACAGAAAATGAAAGTTGAATTACGGAAGAATCAGAAGCAAATTCTTTTTGAACTGCCAATAAATTGTGCGTCATTTTGGGACAAATACTTGGGCAAATACTAAAAAAGAAATTCGCTACATTAATTTTTCCTTTAACTGTATTATCCGTGATTGTTTTTCCTGTTTGATCAGTAAACTTAAAAGCAGCTATACTGTGTAATTTTTTTGAATTAACCTCAGAATTTGAAAGCCAAAGCGGCGTAAAATCGGGCGAATTATAAAAAGGCACTTTACTTTTATTTTGTAAATTACACGCGAAGAAAATTATGCCCAACAATGAAAGTAGAATACACGTTATGCTTTTCATTTGGCATATTTTTTGGCGATTAAGGAATTTAGAGATGTATCTAAAACAGATTCACAATTCTTTACGCCGGTTAATCCATACTTTCTGCCATTCACAACTTCGTAATTAAATTTGTATTTCCCATCCGCATACCATGCTTGTTGCAAACCCATTTCATAACCACTTTCATAATTAAACAGCGTTGCGCGTTTACCATCGGCAAACCATTCTTCAACGGTGCCGTCATAAACATCGCTTCCAAACTGATATTTAAAACGCATTGTGCCGTTTTCAAACCAACCAGTGTGTTCGCCAATTTTTTTATTTAGATGATATACTCGCACCTCGCGCCATTGTTTATTATCCCACCAAATACGCGAAGTGTTTTCTTTCAATCCGTTTAAATAACCAATAACTGAATTTGTATCCCCGTTGCTAAAAAGCGTAACGACAAATCCACTGAACAAAACGTCATTGCAGTACATCACGCCATTTTTTTCATTAAAATCACCGTTTTGAGAATTATTATAAATGGATGGAATTGTTTGTGGCTCAATATTTTTTCTTGAATTATAGAATTGCCTACAAGACGAGGCAACAAGTAATGCCGTAGCAACTAAAATTATTTTTATGCTATCCATGAAAAAAATTATTGCGAAACGGTGCCCGCTGTTCCAAAAAATCCGTCACCGTTTAAATAAGGTGTGTCTGAAGTGAAATGATAGTGATAAATTCCATCTGGATATTCAGTTGTAGCGTGGGCGTGTCCGTGATATTTATCTAAATCGGCACTCATAAGCGTTTTTCCGTTTTCTAAAGGTCCATAAATAGGGAAACCATCGAGCAAAAAACCTAATAAAACTGATTTGCCGAATTTGGTCGTCGTGTAAGTAGGTTCAACATGGTAATGATAAACGCCCGATTGCTGCGGATGACCGCCGTATTGATCGAAACTATTAACCTCGTTTGTGAGAGCGGCTTGCATGGCAGCGTACTGATTAAAAACTACCACTCCATTTAACGATACGCCAATGGCACCACCTGGTGTTGCTGTTTTTGTTGTTACTTCTTTCGGACTGACGGGAATCCGAAACGTAATATTCTGAGAAGTGATTCTGTTCGGATTTAAATTAAACTTGCTATTGCTGCCGTTATACGATTCATATTTTGTAGAATCAGAGTAATAAGGTGATTTGTGATCGGGTAAATCTGTTGTATTGATGACGACAAAAGCGCCATCAAGTGTTACGCTTTTAGCACCATAAATGCGTTTGTAAATATCGGGAAGTGTTGTAATTGTTGTCGTGGTTGTCGTGGTTGTTGTAGTATCGGTAGTTGATTTACTACAAGCAAAAAAAAAATACGTGCCGGAAAAAAGAATTACAAATGCGAAAATGCTGAGGCTAACATTCTTGCTCTTAAGAAATTTCATCATCATAAAATTTTAAATTAAATTAATGTTACTTTGACGAAGAACGCTAAAAAAACTTGCGGAATTTTTTATTTTAAAGTTTTACTCTTTCAATAGACGTGTTTTAAACGCACTTACTTCATCAGTGCTTTCGCCAGCTTTTTTACCTAACTCAATAGCAATGTTTGCAGCTTTGAGTGCAGCCGATTTATCTTTTAGTTTGTTATAAAGCTCTGCGACTAAAAATTGGTGGTAAGAAATTTTTTCTAATCGCGTGGCGCGTTTAGCCCATTTCAACGCTTTTTCTAAAAAAGTTTTATCGTCTATTTGCTCTAAAAAAGTATTAGCCGTTTCGGCGAGTTCACCCGCGTTTTTATCGTATTTTTTGAAATAATTAACCGCCGCTTGCGCATAAGCGTTTCTATCGCCTTTCATGCGGTAATACGTCATACGGTAGTTGCGCTGGGTGCTATCTAATTTGTGCTTATCGTCATTCACTAAAGCTAAAAGAGAATCGGCGCGAGCGAGTGTGGGTAAGTTTTTTTTATCAAAAAGTTGCTCTTCAACTAAATTTTTGCGTTTTAATTCAATCGCTTCGCGCGAAACACGGCGTTCAAAAATAGGTTTATTTTTAGAAAGCAGCGTAAAAAAAGTATCGTCAGGCGATTCAACAAATTTAAAAATGAAGTCGAGGGTTTCGTTATTATTTTTCCAATCAAGTTGTGTTTTCAAATAGAGCTTTGCTATTGCGGTGCGTTTTGCGTCTTGCACATCAGCTAATTGAAGCGCGTAATTTTTTAAGAAATCCGGACTGCGTTCACCGTTATCGAATTTTTTACTCCAAGCCAACAAGCCTTGGTTCGCGTTTAACGCAATAGAAACTAAACCTAAAAATTTATCAGCATCTTGATAACCAATACCTTTATGTACCAATTCTCCTTCCGAATTAACAAATAAAAATGATGGAAAAGCAGATACTTTATAGCGTTGCGCCACAATTTGTCCGTCGCCGCGCTCCATATCAAGTTTGAGATTTACAAAATTTTCATTCATAAAAGCCAAAACTTTTTCATCCGTAAAAACCGATTTATCCATCAGTTTACACGGTCCGCACCAAGTTGTATAGGCATCAATAAAAACGAGTTTATTTTTTTCTGCAGCTTGCGTCATGGCAGTCCGAAAATCTTCGCGAATAAATTTGATACCTTTTGCAGAATCAGCGTCTTGAGCGACAATCTTTTTTAAACTAACTATTGTAATGAGTATTAAAAAAGAGAAACTTTTAAGTTTATTAACCTTACTGAGTCTCATAAGTTTTTATCTTTTAATACGCCATTTTAATTAAATAGTTGGCTGTGGTTGGTGCGCCAAAAATTCCATAACGTCTTTTGTAGTGAGCGATTTCGGGCGTTCGAGCGGAAAACCGAGCGCACGCGACCAACATAACGCAGCTAAAACACCGAGCGCGCGCGAAACACCGAACAACACGGTATAAAAACCATACTCCGTCATGCCGTAATGCACTAATAAGGCACCTGAATGGGCATCTACATTGGGCCAAGGATTTTTTATTTTTCCCAAACTTTGTAAAACGGGTGGTACAACGCGGAAAATTTGCCAAACTATTTTAACAATTTCATCATCAGCACAATGCGCTTCTCCAAATGATTTTTGCGCCATAAATCTCGGATCGGGTTGGCGCAAAACAGCATGACCATAACCTGGTACAACTCTGCCTTCGCTTAAAGTTTTTTTAACATAGTCAACCACTTGTTCATCTGTTGGCGTTTTTGTTCCTAATTGCGCCACCATTTCGTAAATCCATTTAATCACCTCTTGATTTGCTAAACCATGTAATGGACCCGCCAAAGAATTTAACGCTGCTGCGAACGATAAATACGCATCGGATAAAGTTGAACCCACCAAATGCGATGTATGCGCCGAAGCATTTCCACCTTCGTGGTCGGCGTGAATTGTCATGTACAAACGCATCAAGTTTTTGAAATCGGAATTTTCATAGCCAAGCATATGCGCAAAGTTCGATGCCCAATCCAATCTGTCATTCGGTTCAATCGCAGGAGCATTTTTAAATTTTCTTCTGTATATATATGCGGCAATAGGCGTTATGCAGGCAATTAAATTCATGACATCTTCATAAGTCGCATCCCAGTATTCACTCTTGGGCATACCTTCTTCGTAGCGTTTTGCAAAAACACTTTTAGTTTGCAAAGCCATCACTCCAATATTAAACATCGTCATGGCGTGAGTTTCTATCGGTAGCGAATTTAAAGTAGCATATACATTCGCTGGCACGTCGCGGCGTTTTTCCCATTCGTTTGTCACCCAAAGTACTTCTTCACTCGTCGGAATTTCGCCTGTGAGCATCAACCAAAATAAACCTTCTGGCAATGGTTCATTACCTCTACCTTGCGGTAATTTTTCTCTGAGTTCGGGTATTGAAAATCCTCTAAAACGAATACCTTCTTGCGCATCGAGCAGAGAAGTTTCATAAATCATACTTTTAATATCGCGCATACCGCCGAACGCTTGTCCAATAGTTACTTCGTCAAGTACAACGTTACTATGCTCTTTGAGCATAGTTTTTATTTCTGCTGATTGCGCAGTAAATTTTTCTTTGAACTTCTGTTTAAGTGGATCCATATTGCTGGCTAAAATTTATATTAGGTTGAGGTTTTCTGGTGGTAAGTGTTGGCTTGATTTAGCCAAGTACAAATCGCTATGAGTATGTTTCGCTTTTTACGTTATTCAAACACTGAAATCAGCAATTCTTGAACATATAATTATCAAGATACAAAAGTACGGAAGAGGCATTTAATTTACGAATACATCGCAAAATTATTGTACTAATATTGTTTTCAACTGAGACAAACGGAATTTAAAAAGGTAAAATAGCTAATACGCCAAACGGAAGATTAGGATTTATGAAAGTTTTACTCTGTTTAAACCTGTTTTTTATTTAGGAAAGAAACCGATTTAAGTTTGAATAGACTAAAAAGTCTGTTTACCTAATAAAAAAAACCACTTCGTCAACTTTACAATTAACGGGTGTGGTCTTTTTTAAAATATTTTAGAATAACGCTTAGAATCAATCGTTAAAAACTTCAACATCATGTGTTTTAACCACTAAGTCGGTAAACTTACCGCGAAAACGCGTCGCTTTAACAATGTGATTATCTATCCAGTGGTAATTTCCACCGCGCGGTTTACCAAATAAAATTCCATGATACTTAAATCCGTGCTTGTTTAACCACAACTCGGTATATGCGCGGTGCTCTTCGGTACGCGATGTAAAAAAGGTAATGATGTGACCTTGCTCATACCAAGCATTTAAAATATGCAATGCATCCGTGTAAGGTAAAACCGTCAACATGCGTTCGGGTTCTTCGTTCGGAACATCGTCGCAAACAGTGCCATCAATATCAATTAAATAATTTTTTACGCCATGCGCTAAAATCGGACTTAACGCTTCTCCTTTTTCGTTAAAAAGTTCTTTGAGTGCGTGACCAGATGCAACTTTATCCATTTAAAAAGCAAAATTTGTTTTAAAATCTATTCTATTTTAATTAAGAACGCAAAATTACGCCAGTTGCTTCATTTTGATTGTTTTTTTCTAATAAATTATTCTTTCTAAAAACTCAGAATTAAACACAGTGTAGAAACAGAAATAATTATCCATAAAATGATGCCTTGAAGCAAAGGTTTTACACCTACAGAAAGCAAAACTTTTTTAGAAAGCCCTGAGCCGATTAAAAACAACGTAAGCGTTAATCCAATTTTTGAAATACTGACGACATAACTACTGCATTGATGCACGAGTGGTAAAAAACTATTTGCCACCATCGCTAAAACAAATAGACCGATGAAGTAGGGAATTTTAATTTTGGCTGTCTTATTTTTAAACAAAAACGTAGAAATAAACGCGACGGGAATAATCCATAATGTGCGTGCTAACTTAACCGTTGTCGCAACTTCTAAAGCTGTTTGCCCATATTTGCCCGCAGCACCAACCACCGAACTGGTATCGTGGATGGCAATAGCGCACCACATTCCGAATTGCGTTTGAGATAAATTTAATTGATGACCGACAAACGGAAACACGAAAAGCGCAACAGAATTTAAAATAAAAATAGTTCCGAGTGCGACAGAAATTTGTTTTTCTTCAGCATTAATAACAGGCGACACAGCAGAAATAGCACTACCGCCACAAATTGCCGTTCCAGCAGAAATCAAGAAAGATGTTTTTTTCTCGATTTTAAAAATTTTCCCAATAAAATAACCCAGAATAAAAGTTCCGAGTATTGAAACGATAGTAAACACTAAACCTTCTCTACCAGCTTTCATTGCGCTGTTCACGTTCATTCCAAAACCTAAACCGACTACCGAAACTTGCAATAATATTCGGACAGCTTTATGATTGAGGTGTAAATACGGATGTCCGATTTGCGCAATTATTAATCCTAAGACCAATGCCATTGGCGGCGAAATAAACGGCATTAAACAAACAAACAAAACTGATAAAAAAATCGCTTCTTTAACCGTAAAATGTTTTGCAAAAAAAGTGTTTTTGCTTTTTTGTACTCCCATGCTTTCGTTCGCGACGACCATAATTTTAAATTTTATGATGCAAAGTTCGGAGCAAAAAAAATACGGAAGAAATAGCTATTAGTTATACGCCATTACTTAAAGTTATAGTGGCGCGCAAATTTCATAAAAACCTCTGGTAGTGTTCCCAATTCTCCATGCGGCTGAATGAAATAAAAATAGCGCTCAATCGCTAAATCTTTCACATCGAGCACGGTAAACTCTTGATTTTTAAGTTCTTTTAAAATAGAATATATGGAAAGGAAAGCAACACAATTTGAATGTGATAAATACGATTTTATACTTTCAGTGCTGCCCAATTGCATCTCGATATTAAAATCCGAAATTTTAATACCCGAAGGTTTCAAAGCGTGATTAATTACTTCTAAAGTTCCTGAACCTGGTTCGCGCAGTAAAATTGGAATTTTAGTGAGTTCGGTTAATGTCCAATTTTCTTTTTTGGCTAATGCGTTCTGACTGTTGGCGGTGAGTACAATTTCATCTTTCACAAACTCTGTGTATTTAAATACCACGTTTTTAGAATGTCCTTCAATGATACCAAAATCAATGGTTTTATTTTGCAAGGCTTGTTCAATTTGTTCGGTATTATTTATGGCGAGCGTAACGGTAATGTCTTTAAACTTTTTGTGAAACTCAGCGAGAATAGGCGGCAAAACATACTGCGCAATAGTTGTACTTGCGCCGATACGGAGTATGCCGTTGTGTCGGTGGCTCAGCGCGTTAATTTCAAATTCGAGATTGCGATAAATACCAAAAATTTGTTCCGTGTGCTGCACTAAAATTTCACCTGCCAACGTGAGTTTTATTTTTGTGCCGTTGCGGTCGAACAATTTTATTTTAAAGTGCTGTTCAATTTCATGAATGTGCTTGGTGACGGCAGGTTGCGTTATAAAAAGTTCCGCCGCCGCTTTTGTAAAGTTTAAACGCTTCGCAACTGTGTGAAAAACTTTAAGTCTGAAATCGAACATTTTATTCAGATAAATAATGAATTAAAATTACTTGCTTTTTATGACTGCTATTGTAATAAAGAACTAAAGCTACAATAAATCCTAAAAAATTATGCGCAATAATAAAAAAAGCTGTATAGAATATTTGAGCTAAACCGTATTCATTGTGCTGATAAAGTAAGCGAGGTAAATTTCAAGCGAATACACAACCAACGAAAAAACTAAAAATATAAAAAACTAAGAAAATTACCCTGAATTTTGTTTAAATAATTAAGTGAATCGTAAATCCGATAATGAATAAAAATAATAATGGAATGAGGGCCAGCAAAGCATCCATACTTTTTTAACCGAAACATAAAACAAATTTTCTTTTTCAGAAGAAACTATTTACTTTTGCGCCACAAATTTTTGAGTCCCTCAAGAATTACCAAGCCAGAGTGGTGGAATGGTAGACGCGCTGGATTCAAAATCCTGTGAGGGCGACCTCGTGAGGGTTCGAGTCCCTCCTCCGGCACAAGCGTTTGAGCGAAAGTTCAAACGCTTTTTTTATTTTAATCTTTCGGAGTCTAATCCAAAAATTTAAAAGCTAATAGTTTTGCAAAATGTTCACCAATTCGTTACCTTTGAATTATGAATCGGACGATTATAACATACGGAGACTACTTTTTAAATTTTTATTCGGCTTTGAATGAAGAAGTACAGGAGAAAATTGATTATGTTTTCGAGTTGGTTAAAACCGTTGATGTTATTCCAAAAAAATTCTTTCAACATCTGGAAGGTACAGATGGATTATTTGAAATTCGAGTTGAGTTTGAGAGCAACATTTACAGAATATTTTGCTTTTTTGATGCAGGTCGTTTAGTTGTACTTGCTAATGCTTTTCAGAAGAAAACTCAAAAAACACCAAAACAAGATTTAGAGTTAGCAATTAAATTGAAGAAACAATATTTCATTGATAAAAAAATTGATACTGATGACAGAAAAAAAAGTAAAAGTAAAAAATAAAATTGTTTCTTGGGATAGCCATTTAGACAAAAAGTATGGTGAACGCGGTACGCCTTCAAGAACAGTTTTTGAAGCTAAGGCGCACGCTTTTATGTTTGGCGAAGTATTAAAAGAAGAACGAGCAAAAGCAAATATGACACAAGCACAACTTGCGGAAAAAACAGGCACAAAGAAAAGCTATATTTCAAGAATTGAGAACGGTCACACAGATATACAGCTTTCAACTTTATATAGAATTATAGAGCAAGGTTTTAATCGAAAACTTGAATTTTCAATTCGTTAAGCTAAAGCAAACGATACTAAAGTTTAAAAAAGTGAGAAACCCAACTAAATATTTCATGATTTATTTTTACCGCTTGATTTTGTTTCTGACAAAATCATAGCATTTTACGATCTCGTGACCGCTACTAAAATAAGGCAAAGGGCTGCTTAGTTTGTTCGTTTAGTAGCGGTCGGAGACCGCAAAATACTACGATTCGGTCAGGGGACCGAATCAAGCGAGTGCGTTTTCGACATATAGGTAGAGAGCGGAAATAATACGCTGCGCCACTGCGTTTTGACAATCAACCATTGACAAAACATAAAAAACAAAAACTTTGAGTGTTAGTGTGAATTTCATACGTTAATGATTTTAGTTGTGATAATAAGTAGTTGTTATTAAATAAACGACAATTAAAAATTTATAGTAAAAGTTTTTTGTGTCACGGTATTCGGAAATTATGGTTTTAGGTCGGCTTCGCCTTCCTAAAACTATAATTTCCGACAGTTTTGTGAGGCTCAATGCCGAACAAAACTGAATAATAAAAGTGATCATTATATAATGCAGCCTACTTAAGTTACAAAACTAATCAAAATTTTTAGAATGAAGATTTTATTTCATTTTACGCCGGACTAAAGTCCAGCGGTACAAACTGGTCGTTCCTACGGAACTTTGATTAAATTGTTAAAACGCTAAATAAAAGTTTACGGCAATGAAAAATTATTATCTTTGTGTTGGGTACAGTAAAAAAGATTCTGAAAATATGACTATTAAACTAACACAAATCACTGCAAGGTTAATTCCTTTTTACTTGCTCGTTTCATTTTGCGTTTTGCTTTTAAGTGCATGCAATTACGTGTACGATAAAACGATTGATATTCTGGTTACAACGCTGAACAAACTTGTTTTGTAAGCTGATTTTTTGAGCGATGAACCGAATGGTAATATTGTTTTTGTAACAAAAACAAATGCAGTCGGGGCAGTTTATCCAATTCGATTCTGCAAGAAGTAACGCACCGTTTACGTCATTCAATGCAGATTCTGTTCTGGGCGCACGCGTTTTTCTTTTTAAAGACGATGTGTTAGTTTCTGAAATTTATCATCAGGCTAAAGATGCGAACGGTATTTTCACGACTAAAATTTACCGCCTTTTGTTCAAAATGCTGTTTATAAACTCAGAGTCACAGCGCCTAATTACACAAGTATTGAAACGACGCAAACTGTGCCGACGTATGTACCACTAAAAAATACTAAATTTAATTTTGGGAATATTACTAAAAATGGTGGCGTGCCACTGAGCGAAATACAATTCAATTTTGATGACCCAGCAAACGAAGAAAATTATTACGCGATCGTCGGAACAACGTGTAATGCGTTTTGCTCACAAACATTCGACGCGTCTTTTGAACAAATTGATGCCACAGCAACAAGCTCAAAACTTTTAAGCGATAAATTTTTTAATAGCAATAATTATACTTGGCGCGTCGGCACAATCGAAGGTGAAGTCTTGAGTGTAACACGCGTATCTATCAGTCTAACTTTTTCAACGGTTAATAAGGCATTTGTTGATTATCAAAAAAGTATAGCCAACGTTATTAAAGCGGTTGGTAGTCCGTATGTTGAACCATTTACGCCGATTACCAACGTGACGAACGGCTACAGGTTTTTTAATTTGCGTGGGCGCACATCATCTGTTAGTTTTCCATTAAAATAAGTTTGCACGCCAAGAGAAAGCAATACTAAAAAAGTTTTGTCGAACAAAAAATTTTACTTATTTTTGTTCAAACAGTAACACTTTTTAACTTTCCTGTAATTACTTATTATCAATGCTGAAGAAAAACGAAAAATTCACTGACACTGAATTGGTACGAAAGATTTGTA
>JAYVVO010000390.1:0-3887 GCA_043786955.1 Saprospiraceae bacterium | reverse complement strand
ACTGAATGAAAGCCGAGCAATCAATGCCGTTCGTAATTTCTGTTCCGCCATATTTATATTTAAAATCCCAATTGGCGAATGACTCTGCAAACCACGTGAGATATTGACGGCGTTTTTCTGTGCCTGTCAAATTTAAAGTTGGATCGGCATAGTCAATTTTTTCAGTAATTTTCCCAGACTTTGCGTTATCAAGGATAGCAACGCCCGTTTTTGTCGGGGAAAGATTGAAAACACTTTGATTAATATCTAATTCGTCAGTGACTAAATCCGTATTCAGATGGAAATCTGAAGTACTGTATGAAGGAACACCTTGAAGTTCAATATCACTGTGTTTTAATGTTACTTTATTGAACAATGAAAAACAGGCTGGCGGAAAAGGTGATGCCGCAACTACTTTTTCTGGTAATGCTGTAGAAAGCATTAATGCCAATACAAAAAATAGTTTAGATTTAAAAAGTGATTGGTTTTGAAAATTTGGTTTTAAATACGTGGTTTTATTCGTTAAATTGCAACACGATGAATACATACTAAATGGTTTAGAGCCTTCGCAAAATTAGATTTTAGCAAGGACAAATTTGTGTACTTCTGTTTTAAAATTGTAAGGATTACGAGCAGTTAACTTCCTAAGTGGTGCAAAAATATCTAATAAATTTAATTTCAAACATTTTTTGCAATTTAATTTTGTATAATTTCGAATTTTATGGCATAAAACAGATAAAAAGCTGCTCGATTTTGTGTGACCAAGTTTCAAAAGTCAGTCCGACGAACTTTAATTTTAGAATATAATTTTGGAAGTACAGAAAAAATTTAATTAAATGTGCGCACAACGAGACGCATTTAATTGATTACCAAATTATGTTCGTAAGGGAATAATTTAAAAGCAGAGGTTAAGTTTTTTTTGAAAAAATTTAATAATTTAATGTTTTCTACTAAGAAAAAATTTATTGATCCAATCTTCTGAGATTAAGTAGGCTAAATTTTATAAAGCTTTACCCCCTATAATTTATGCTTCTCGATAATTTCTAAAACTTCATCCTTGTGATTTTTGCCAATTGGTAAAAGTTTGGGTTGACCTTTTTCAGAAACTTCCACTGAGTTTCCGTCAATGGCTTTTATTTTATCTATGCCGACGATGAACGAACGGTGTATTTGCACAAACTTGCTCGATGGTAATTTTTCTTCCAAACTTTTCATAGTTTGTAGCGAGATAATTTTTTCCGTTTCGGTTCTGATAATCACGTAATCTTTTAAACCCTCGATGTATAAAACGTCTGAAAATTTTATACGCACCAATTTTTTGTCGGCTTTGACAAACATATATTCGGTGTTCGCTTCTTCAATCGGTAAATTTTTTGCCGTCTTGTGTTCACGTTCGTAAATATCGCGCGCCTTATTGATTGATTTCATGAACCGATCTAAACTGATAGGCTTCATCAAATAATCGCACGCGTTTAGTTCAAAACCTTGAACGGCAAAATCTGGATGTGCGGTGGTGTAAATAGTTATCGGTGGTTTTGTGAGTGATTTTAAAAAATCAATGCCGTTCAATTGCGGCATCTGAATATCGAGCAGCATTAAATCAACAACATTTTCTTTCAAAACCTGATTTGCTTCAAACGCATTTGAACAGCGCGCTACTAATTCTAAATCAGGCATTTTTTCTACAAACGATTCTAAAATATCAATCGCTAAGGGCTCATCGTCAACAATAATAACTTTCATATTTTTTTGATTTAGTAATTTTATCTTAAAATTTTCATTTTCTGAACACTCGGAGCACTTAAAACTTCGGCTTCAAATAAATTTTTAACGGTCGTATTCGATAGATTTAACCACAGTTGTACGGTGTAGGTATGTGGTGTTTCATCAATTTTTAAACTGTATTTAGTCGGATACAAAAGTTGTAGCCGCCGTTTCACATTCACCATACCAACGCCACCACTTTTTATTAATAAATTATTAGACATCGGTGTTTGCTCGGCGCGCGAGTTTTCAACCGTTAAAAATAATTGTTCGTTCTTAGTTTTTAGTTCTATGTTGATATGCCCTGCGTGAATATGATTTCCAGCACCGTGTTTAAAAGCATTTTCTATAAATGCCATAAAAATAAGTGGTGCGACTTCTAAGTTTTCATCGTCACAATCAACGTCGAAATTAACATCAATTTTAGCGTGTCGTATTTTTTCGAGGTATAAATAATTTTTGATGTAATCCACTTCTTTTGAAACGGGCACTAACGGAATATTGCATTCGTACAACATATACCGCATCATTTCAGAAAGCCGCAAGACAATTTCAGGTGCAACGTCCGATTTTTTGAGCGTCAGTGCATACAAACTATTGAGCGTGTTGAACAAAAAATGCGGATTGATTTGCGATTTCAATAAATTCAACTCCGATTGAAAAGCGCGCGTTTCTAATTCTGATTTGTGGCGCGTCTGTACCAACCAATCGCTCACAATTTTTATAATTGTAAAAAAGAAAGCACACACACAGAAACTATAAAATATTGTAATTACATCAACCTCGTGCTTGGGCGAAAAAAACTTAAAATTTGAATCTCCATAAGCATTACAAAGGCTATCTAATAGACTGACGCCACAAATTATCAGTAACAACTGACCGAAATACAATAGTAATTTATCTTTTGCTAAAAAATTGGGAACTAAATAATTGGCGTTTAAATAGTATAAAATAGCCAAGAGGATATCAATAAAAAGGGCAAACTCCAATGAAGCTATAATTTTTAGTTTGCTAATAAATATATGTGTTAAGAAATTCACCATAAACACTAAGCTCCACATCACAATATGCAACGTTATCTTAGGTGAAAACATTTGTTTCTGTACTTCTGAATATATTTCTTTCATTCTTAGCATAGCACAAAGAAAACAAAAAACTATCCGAAATTTATATTTTTTTCGATAAGATGCTTTATTTCACCGACTAAATTCTTTTGAATTGGAAAAAATAAGCTTGCAGAATTGAAAAGTTCATTTTGGTATTTTCTAAAATTAAATCTTGACCAGCCTTTTTTATAGAAAGCCCTTTATCTCTACATGAGATGTGGATAGTTTGGTAAATTAGAAATTAATTTTCCCCGAAACTGATTTAAAACGTTAGGATAAATTGAATAATGATTCAACAAATTTCTAAAAGCGGTTTACTTTAAAACACCCATCACTTTAATAGCAAATTTTAGCAAGCTATTATTGCCGTGAATATTTAATTTTCTGCAAATATTGGCTCTGTGATTTTCTACTGTTTTCAAACTGATAAAATGCGCTTCAGCTATTTGCCTCGTAGTTTTTTGATGGGCGATATCTTTAAGAATTTCTTTTTCTTTTTTTGTAAGTTCTTCTAAAAGTTTTTCTGATTTTTGAAAGAAAAGACCTTCATTTTGGTTATCTGTCGAAATATATTTACCGCCATCCGACACTGTTCTGATAGCACTGACCAAATCATTAACAGCGTCATCTTTAAAAACAAAACCGTGAATACCCAATGCCATTGCAGCACGGATAATGTCAGCAACTTTGTGCATACTCAGAATGATTATTTTAATGTGGGGATGATTTTTTAAAACCCACTTGGCGACTTCAATGCCGTTTAGTTGCGGCATATCTAAATCTAAAGTCACTACATCGGGTTGTAGCAAATTTATTTTTTCAAGTGCTTGTTTTCCGTTATTGGCAGTATCAATAACTTCAAAGTCAGATTCCTCGTCTAAGGCATCTTTCAAGCCTTTTAAAAATAAAGGATGATCGTCCGCGATGATAATTTTTATTTTTTCCATAAGTTTCGTTTAGTTGATAGTTGATAGTTGATAGTTGATAGTTGATAGTTGATAGTTGATAGTTGATAGTTGATAGTTGATAGTTGAGGCT